>DAIDBC010000058.1 GCA_027310265.1 Candidatus Colwelliibacteriota bacterium | reverse complement strand
GGGTTAAGCGAATAAAGCTCGGCGTTCTCCAAAGACACTTCTTTATTTTTAACCAGTGTCGCCAAAGAACGATTAAGCGTAATCATCCCCTCCTGCAGACTGGTTTCAATAACCAAATCAATCTGATAAACCTTGCGCTCGCGGATAAGATTGCGGATCGCGGCATTATTGAACATAACTTCGCATGCCGGAATGCGCCCGCCGTCGATCCGCGGAACCAGACGCTGTGAAACGATGCCGACCAGAGTCGCGGACAATTGCGACATTACCTGTCCCTGTTGCTCGGCCGGAAAAGAATCAATGATGCGGTCGATGGTCTGCGCGGCAGAATTGGTGTGGAGGGTGGAGAAAACCAGGTGGCCGGTTTCGGCTGCGGTCATCGCGGTCGCCATCGTCTCCGGGTCGCGCATTTCGCCGATCATCACCGCATCCGGGTCCTGACGCAAGAGCGATCTTAAAGCGCGGTGGAACGACGGGCTGTCGCTTCTCACTTCCCGCTGGGATACGATCGCGCGGTCCTGGACGAACAGATATTCAATCGGATCCTCGATGGTAATAATGTGATCAGTGCGCTTATGGTTGACCTCGTCCAATAATGCGGCGAGCGTCGTTGACTTACCTTGACCGGCGGGTCCCACTACCAGCACAAATCCCTGGTTCAGTTTGGTGAACTCGTGCAAGATCGGCGGCAGACGCAGATCTTCAACTGTCCTTATTTCCGCGGGAATAAGACGTAAAGCGGCGGCGAGAAATCCGCGCTGGAAGAAAACGTTTACCCTGAAACGCGCTTTATCTTCAAATGTGTACGAAAAGTCGATATCGCCGAACTTCAGGAGTTTTTGCTTCTGCTCTTCGGTTAGCATCGCAAGTGCGAGACCCTGGGTGTCTTCCGGCGTGAGGACCGGTTCTTTTTGCAGGCCGATTAGGACGCCGTCGATACGTAGAGTCGGCCGGCGGCCGACCGCAATATGCAAATCCGACGCGTTCTGCCGCGCGGTCGTAAGCAACAGGTCGTTTAATTTCTGTTTATAATCCATCGCCATTTTATTTCAATCGTTACTCACCATACCCAAATCATATCACGACTCCGTACTCTCGCGCAGAACTTCTTCGACGCCTACCACCCCTTCCAGGGCTTTTAAGATACCATCCTGCCGCAATGTAATCATACCCTGCCGTTTCGCTTCGTCGACGATTTTGCCCTCGGATACGCCGGAGGCGATAATATCTTCCAACTCGCGGGTCATCGCCAAAACTTCGAACATCGCCACACGCCCGATCGTGCCCTTGCCTTTGCAGACCGGGCAACCGGGAGCGCGGTAGATTTGATAGGGTTTTTTGTAACTCAAGCCTTTTTTGACGTCAGCGGGTAACTTGTTAAGTTCGTTTTCTATTATTTCTTGTACGTCCTGCGGGGCGGCTTCAGGTTTCTTACAGGAATTACATAACCGGCGCACTAGTCTCTGTGAGACCATAAGGTTTAGAGATGAGGGTAAAAGGAACGGCTCGACCCCCATATCGATCAACCGCGGAATTACGCCAACGGAGTTGTTGGTGTGCAGAGTTGAAAGCACAATCTGACCGGTCAGGGCCGCCTGGATCGCGAGCTTAGCCGTCTCGGTGTCGCGGATCTCGCCCACCATAATCACGTCCGGATCCTGCCGCACCACCTGCCGCAGACCGGAGGCGAAATCATAGCCGATTTCCGGGCGCACCTGCGACTGATTCAATCCGTCCACGAAGTACTCAACCGGGTCTTCCAAGCTAACCACGTTAACGGTTTCTTTATTCAAAACCTGCAAGAGCGCGTAAAGGGTGGTGGTCTTGCCCGACCCGGTCGGGCCGGAAACCAAAATCATTCCGTATGGACGTGCGAGCGCCGTAGAAACCAAGGCGGCGTTGTGGCTCGAAAGCCCGAGGTTGTCTACACCCTTCAGGCCGACGGTGGGATCCAAAACGCGGATTGCAACTTTCTCCCCCACCGGCGTGGGGAAAGTTGAAACACGGAAATCGATGTCGCGCCCAAAGACTAGGGTGCGGAATCGGCCGTCTTGCGGGATACGATTCTCATCAATCTTCAAGTTAGATAGAACTTTCACGCGTGATATGACTGGCTGATGCAGTTCGAGCGGCAGCGAAGTAACTTCTTTCAAGTCTCCGTCCACGCGGAAACGGATGCGTAGTCGGGCGCGTTGCGGTTCTATGTGAATGTCGGAAGCGTTTTCTTCAACTGCTGATCTCAAAGTCGAGGCGACGATTTTTATTATCGGCGCATCTTCGGCGACCGCAGCCATTTCCTCAATCTGGACTATGCGCTCGGCCTCGGTGAGGCCTGCCCCCGGCTTGATATTCAAAGACCGCAGAGCCGATTGGATCTCGGACTGGTAAGGATGGTAACGCTGCAGGATTAGTTCCAAATCAGAGGGGGTGATGATGTACACTCCCAGACTCACGCGATTTTGTTTGGCGATGAAACGCAGCGCCTCTTGTGCACGCACATCCTGCGGATTGATCATCCCCACCACCAGCATCTTTTCGTCCCTCGCGAGGGGGACCACACGGTAGGTTTGGGCCGTCTCGCCGGGCACAAGTTTCAACGCGTCATCTGGAATCTTGTCGAAGTCCACCTGCTTGTAAGGGATACCTAATATCTCGCTTTTCACTTTCGCCACCTCCGCCTCATTAATCAGCCGACGGCCGTAAATCAGGTTCTCCATCGGCTGGCGAACCTGCGCCGCTTCAGTCATTAGTTTCTGCGCCGTTTCGGGCAGAAGCAGCGACTTCTTGACCAAAGCCTCTGCTAAAGTTTTGTCATCCATTAAAACGGAAGAAACGGGTTGTCGCGACCGTAACCGTTCAACTGCAGAGCCGGTACCTTGGGCACAAGGGTTTTATAAGTCGCCGATTCGGTAATCGCTTGCGTATCGATGTTAACTTTCGAAACCTGCGAGATTGACTGAAGATCCTGTGAGACTATTATCTTTTCGATTGCCGGTGCGGGGCTGAAGAATAAATAGTATGCGCCGACGCCGATGACGATCACTATCACCAGCGCCGCAAGTATGGCGAACAACGGACTCTTTTGTTTTTCCCCTGCAACTATAATGGCCATTATTGGTAATAAGCGTTCACGACGACTGTATAAGTGAGTTTAGTTGCGCCCGGAATATTGCCGCCCTCAATTTTAATTGACGAGACGTCCATCAGGCGGATATTGGTCTCCAAATCTCCCAGGAATAGTTTGAAATTCGGGTAAGTACCGGAAAGACGGATAGTGACGCTTAGCGTGCCCAGGGGTTTGGTGAGCGATCCGGGCTGTACGGCTTGAATAGGCAGATATTGCAGCGACAGCGACTGGATTTCTATTTGCCGTGCGGCTGCTATTCCCTGCAACTGATAAACCGCTTCCGGCACGCGCTCTTCGGTGGGCAGAATATTGGAAAGACTATCGCGCAATTGAGACAAGCTTTGATACTGCCCCAGCAAATTGTTCACCGTGCTCACCGCCTGCTCGTCCTGGGCGATCGTGTCCTGCAGGGCGGTTTTCTTGCTGCGTAAATCCTGCACTTCGCTGTAAGCCGGCTGCACCAAATTGGTGTAAACAATTACCGCGCCCACCAAAAAGGCCAAGCTGCCCAATATTGAAAGTAATCTATAGGTGGAAGATTTCATCTTTGAATGTTACCTGGGCGGTGAACCTGACGGCTTTGTTGGTCAATGCCGAATTTTGCAGAATCACTTTTTCCACCTCCGGGGACTGTTCGTAAATCGCGAGTTGCGAGGCAAGCGCGGCATAGTCTTTGGCCACACCGTCCACGGTCACCGTGCGATCCACTATCGAAACATTAAGCGTAGAATACGAAACCCTCTGGTCGGTGAGACCGGATAATATCGGAAAAACTTTGGAGGAAACAATGTGCGAAGCTAAGAGTTTCTGCAGATTGGACAATTGCGAATAGAAAGTTATGAATCCCTCGCGCTCGGTGGGGGCGACCTGGAAACTCAAAGAGTTCAGGGTAGAGTTTAGGTTATCGATCGATTTATTCAAGAACGCCTTATAGCCGAAACTCAAACCTAGATAGACGAGAAAAGCCAATGCAAACAGGATGAGCGTGAAAGTAAAAAGCCGCCACGGCCATCCCACTGGCAAGCGCTCCCGCGGGAATTGATCGGTCATATCGCGTGTGTACGGCATAGTAACCTATCTTATAAAAATTGCCTTATCCCTAGTCCCAACGCTACGGCAAACGGCGGCCCTAGTTCTTTCACGAGCGGCGCGGCCTCGGGCGGGTAGACGATTTTCGTGAAAGGATCCGCCTTAACGGCAGGGAGATTGAACGTATCGGAAGTGTATTTCTCGATACCAAGTAAGTTCGCCCCTCCGCCGGATAAAATGATGCGTTCCACCTTCTCGCGATAGGTCTTTTCGTAGTTGTCACGCACCCTTTTAACCTCACTTAGTATAACATCCAGAAACGGCATCATTAAAGTGGAAAGTTCATATTCCCCGCCGCTCCCTAAAAGTCCCCTCTGCTTTTTAAGCTCCTCGGCGCGGCGGACGTTGATGCTCAATCCCCCGGCGATGGATTGAGTGAGCGATCCGCCGGCAAAATCAGTCTGCGCACTGTACTTCAAAACCCCGTTTTGTGCCACCAGGATCGCAGTTGAGCGCGCACCGATGTCGGCGATTAAAGTAAGCGTGGGATCGCCGGCAGTAAGGATCCTCGCCAGACTCAATCCCTCTACTTCCAGCGCCACTAGGTTCAATCCAGCCGCTTTGAAAATCCGCTGGTATTTTCTGATTTGTTCGTTCGGTACCGAAACCAAAAAGACGCGCTGTTTTTTGTTTCCTTTTTCGTCCTCATACTCCCCAATCGGCAGCCAATCGATAGTCACCTCCGAAATCGGGAGCGGCACAAACTGCCGGGCCTGGTACTGCATCGCCTGCGCGGTATCCTCCGGAGACATCACCGGCATATCCAACGGCGCGGTGAAAGCAACGAAAGATGGAAGAGATGCGACTGCGTCCACCGTTTTAATATCGAGTTGCTTTACCAACATCAAGAGCAAATCGGATGTTTCACGATCCAGCATCTTCAGCGTCGAGGTCTGGATGGCATTGTTCAACCGCTCCAAGTGACCGTAGCTTTCCAGAATGCCATAATTTTTAAGCATCGGCCGCTCGCCGGAATCGGTAAGCTCAACCAACTTAATAGAGGTGGTGCCGATATCCACCCCAAGGTAGCTGCGGCGGCCGATCACGGACTTGATATTCTTGATAGCCCCAAAAGACTTAAACGGATTAAACATATATGATGATTATAACACGTTGGATGGGAGGGCTAATAAAGATTTGGGATGCGGTTTTGGACATCTTTTTCCCGCCGCTTTGTTTGAGTTGCCGGCGATATCTCGACCAGCCCGAAAAACCGGACTTGCTTTGCGCCAAATGTTTGAACGGCGTGGACGTTTACAATTTTCCTTTTCGTCTTGCGCCGGACTTCATGCTTGCCGCGGCCGGATCGTACGAAAACGCGGCGCTGCGCGCACTGATTCACTACTTCAAATACGAAAGGTTCCTTGCGGCCGAGAAACCGCTTAGTGAAATTATGATTAAGCACCTGGAAATTGCGGGTATTCAGTTTTCTGACGCTACGATCGTGCCTGTTCCCCTGCATCCCAAAAGGCTTCGCGCACGCGGCTTCAACCAATCAGAACTGATCGCCGCAAAAATCGCGGTACATTTCGATTTAGAAATGAAAACTGGTCTGCTGCGGCGCATAAGAAATACCGCGCCGCAGATGGAAATAGAAAACCACGAGGAGCGCCACAAGAATGTGAGGAAAAGTTTCGAAGTGCCGGCGGAGCGGGTCGGTTCCGTAAAAGGCAGGGTAATACTGCTGGTCGACGACGTTTATACTTCCGGCGCGACGATGACGGAGGCGGTAAAAACGCTCCGCCGCGCCGGCGCGTCCAAGGTAATTGGCGCCGTCCTCGCCAAGGCCGGCTAGTAAACCGCAGAGCATAGAAATATAAGTTATTAACAATTTATCGTATCAGTACGCGATCGCGCATCGATACGATAAATTGTCGTATTCGCTTACGATCGTAAACGTATACGACAACCTCATAAAACGGCTATCCTTAAACAGATTTAGTCAGGTAATCGTAGATGTTAAGTACCGCCTTAACGGCTTCTCCGGCGGAGATGTTGTTTTGCCGATAGGGGCTATCGGTCACATCGCCGGCGGCCCAGATACCCTCAACCGAAGTGCGTTGAGTACGCGGATCAACCACGATTTCGCCGAATGGACTTATTTGAACTAAACCCTTTACAAATTCAGAGTTGGGCACGATGCCGATTTCCACGAATACCCCCTGAACCGGTATTTCCTTTACCTCCCCGCTCGCCAAATCTTTGTAACGTAATGCTTTTACGAAATCATCGCCCACGATTTCCTGCGTTTCGGCCCCTAAGATAACTTTCGCTTTGGGATTGCTTTTAACTTTTTCCTGCGTCACTGCATCGCCCTTCAGCCCCCCGTTGCGTTCCAAGATGCAAATGCTTTTTGCGTAAGGGAACAAATCCACAACCGCTTCGAGCCCCGCATTACCGCCCCCGACCACCGCGACGTCTTTTCCCTTGAATACCGGGGCATCGCAGATGGAACAGTAGGCCACCCCGCGGCCGTCAAATTTATCCTCGCCCGGAACACCCAGCCTGCGACGACGACTGCCGCTTGTAACTAAAATTGTTTTGGCATCAAAAGATTTACCGCTTTTGGTAATCACCCGGAAACCGCTGTCAATTTTTGAAACGCCTGCAGCCAGTTCGCCCTCAACTATTTCTATCCCCTCCTGGGATCGAAGATGTTCTTCTAAATTTTTGGCCAGTTCAAACCCGGAAATGGATTTTACGCCAATCCAGTTTTGGATATCCGCCGAGACAATCGACTGCCCGCCGAAACTTTCGGTTATAAGAAGCGGCTTAATTTTTTTGCGGGCGGCGTAGACACCGGCCGCAACGCCGGCCGGCCCCCCGCCGATGATGATCAGATCGTACATAAAGGGTTAAGAGACGCCGAGCGCCTTCGCTATCCCGCCACGATCGAAGCCAACAAAGATTTCGCCATCGATATCTACGACCGGCACGCCCATTTGGTGCGATTTATGAACCATTTCTTCCAAAGCTTTGTCATCTTCGGCCACATCCACCTCCACATAAGGGATGTGGTTTTTCAAAAAGAACTCCTTGGCCATCTTGCAATATATGCAAGTGGGGGTCGTGTAGATTTTTACCATTGCTACATCAAAATAACCCGCGGTCCGGGGCGAGTCAAGAGAAAATTGTGAGCAGTGGATATTATACGACGCTAAATTGAGCTGCCGCCCGGAGGTTTCTCGCCAAAAAGACTCCACAGGGAAGAGATTACGATCAGAACCCCGGCAAAAATCGCATTCCAGACGGCGCTTATACCCAAAAACGGCGCCACCCAAGGGGAAATCAAAACCCAGATCCCCAAAATCAGTGTCGCCCAGCCGGTCCAGCGCATGGAATTCATGTTTTATTTGCCCGCTTTGGTCAAAGCCGCGTTTATTACCTGCTCGAAAGCTGCATACGGCGCGGCCCCCTGAAACACGCTGCCGTTTATGAGGAAACTCGGGGTGGAAAATTGTTTAAAGTTCGCTGAAGCCTCTTTTTGATCGTTGGAGACTAAGTCAGCGTACTTTTGGGAATCGTAACAAGTACCAAACTGGCTCTGGTTCATCCCCAACTTGCCGGCGATTTGCATAAATAGATCGCGGGTCAGATTGCCGCTGTTTTCGCGGCCATCTTTCCCTTCAACCGTGAAAATTGCGTCGCTGTATTCCCAGAATTTGCCCTGGTCCATGGCGCAGCTGGCCGCAAGCGCCGCATCGTGCGACTCATGTCCGCCGGCCACGAAACTATCTATCACAATCATATTTTTATAAACCATTTTCACTTTACCGGTCGCGACGTAGTTTTGCCGGATCAGGGGTTCGGCTTCACTAAAAAATTTTGCGCAGAACGGGCACTGGTAATCACCATACTCTTCCAGCGTAACCGGTGCACTCGGACTACCCAAAACAACATCGTCGCCGACTTTAGTTTGGGGGTAAGAAACGCTGGTCGGAAAATCAGGCAGGGCGGCTGTGGTTGACACCGTGTTCACCGACGCGGTCGGCGTTGTATTCGCTGTATTTTTTGATCCGAAAAGATAAAGAAGCGTACCGGAGATTATAACCGCTGCGGTCACGATGGCGATCGCTAAAAAGTTACGGTCGCTTTTTTGTTCGACCACAACCTCGTTCACTAAAACTTCTGGTTCCTGTTTTTGTCTTTCGGGCATAGGCCCATTATATAATGTGACGATGGATCGGACAATCGGCCGGCGCATCGCAAAAAATACTGCCTGGCTTTTTACCGGGCAAATCACCGGCCGGCTGCTGCGGGCGGCGATCGTGATCTACGC
>DAIDBC010000032.1 GCA_027310265.1 Candidatus Colwelliibacteriota bacterium | reverse complement strand
CTTGCTCGGTCTTCCGATATTCCATAAACACCGAATTGCCTATTTCCATAAATCTTCCGCAGTCGCAGTTCGGGTGGCAAAATTTGCCGAACCGTTCTTCGTGGTACGGCTTGCCGTCCGCATCAAACTCTCCGAAATCATAGAAAACCTCCGAATCCGGTCCGCCCGGCTCGCCGGGGGGCATTTTGTCCGGCGTGCCCGAACGGGACCACCAGTTCTTTCTGGCGTCGTAGTAAAAAATGCGCCCGCCTTGCATTCCCAGTTCACCGCCGCGCTCTTCGGTCATAAGTTCTACGTCCTTAGCATCGATTTCCTTCCCTTTAAATAATTTCTTCCAGATTGCGACCGATTCGTCGTCCCGCGGCACGCCGCTTACTTCGTCGCCGGCGAAAACCGTGACATAAAGTTTTTGCGGATCCAAGCCGGCGCCTCTTTTCTCGTCGGTCAAAAACTCGAAGAACCAAGCCAGCTGCTCTTCCTTGAAGTAATCGCCGAGGGACCAGTTGCCCAACATCTCGAAGAAAGTGGTGTGGCGGTTGTCGCCCACCTCGTCGATGTCCTCCGCCCGGAAACACTTCTGTGAATCGGTAATGCGCTTGCCCGCGGGGTGCGGCTGGCCCAAAAGGTACGGAATAAGCGGCTGCATCCCGCTCCCCGTAAAAAGCGTGGTTGGGTCGTTCTCGGGAACCAGCGACGACGATGGTATGACAACGTGCCCCTTTTCCTTAAAGAATTCGAGATACCTTCTTCTGATTTCTCCAGTCTGCATCAGAACTCGCCCAACTTTTCCGATTCGTGGTGCTGGCGTATTTTTTCAAGCGCTTTGGCTTCAATCTGTCTGATACGCTCGCGGGTCACACTGAACACCTTGCCGACTTCCTCTAAAGTGTGCGTAACCCCGTCACTAAGACCAAAACGCATTTCCAAAACTTTTTGTTCGCGCGGTGTAAGATCGCCCAAAATTTTCCTGATTTGATCGCGCAGTAACTCCTGCGAAGTGCTCTGCAACGGCGTAGGATTCTTTTCGTCGGGGATAAAATCTCCCCGCACAGATTTGTCATCGTCCTCCCCAATGGGGGCTTCCAGCGAAACTACTGTCTGTGAAATTTTCTCGATGTGGCGCACTTTATCGACCCCGAGTCCCATCTCGACCGCGATTTCTTCGGTCAACGGATCGCGTCCCAACTCCTGCGCCAATTTGCGCCGGGTTTGGGTGTACTTCGAAATAGTCTCGACCATGTGCACCGGGATACGGATGGTGCGCGACTGGTCGGCCAAGGCGCGAGTGATTGCCTGTCTAATCCACCAGGTCGCATAGGTGGAAAACTTAAATCCTTTGCGGTAATCGAACTTCTCTACCGCCCGGAACAAGCCGAAGTTACCCTCCTGAATAAGATCTGAGATGCTAAGTGGGCCGCGGTTGATGTAACGTTTGGCAATTGAGACGACTAAACGCAAATTGGCGCTGATTAATTTGTGCTTGGCCTGCTCGTCACCCATTATTATCCGCTTGGCCAGATCTTTTTCTTCCTGTGATTTCAAAAGTGGGGTTTTGCCGATTTCTTTCAGGTACATCTGGATATTGTCCGGCACCGGCCCTTCGATTCTGGTCGCCTCCATCAGTTCTTTCTCCGAAATCTCGGAGTCCGTCGCCTGGATGAGCGATTCGACCTCCACTACTTTTATCCCCGCCTGTTCGAGTTTGCTGTAGATCTCTTCAAGGTAACCGAGATCATTTTCAATTCGCGGAAAATAGTCCAATATCTCGAAATTGGTCACAAAACTCTTCTGTCTACCGCGCTCTATAAGCTCGGATAGCGACACTTCAAGCTCCGCACCTTTCTTGCTGCCCTTAGAAGGCGCCTTCGGGGCGGTTTTCGATCGCGCGATTTTGCCGCGGCTTCGACCGGACTTCCACGCAGCTCTTTTCGTCCTGTTTTTGCGCAGTTTAGTCTTAGCTTTTTTTGCCATTTCTTATATCTTGGACTTTACGCGAGACGTCGTCAAACAATTTCAGCTTCGCCGCCACTTCGTCCGAACGGCCGGCAACTTCAGCTGCGGTTATTTCTTGTCTCATTTGTTCCTGTTGTTCCTTCAGATACTCCACCTGTAATTCGAGTAGCAGTTTTTCGAATTCGCCGGGTATGCGCTCCTCGCCTAACATCTCCAACTCAAAACTGGAACGAAGGCTGACTATCGTTGAGATTTCTTCAAACTTGCCACCGCTCCCGTTGCCCACGCGGCCATGCTCATACACTTCTAAATAAATCGGGGGCATAAATTCAACGTAACCCGCCAATCTCTCACTCAATCCAGCACTTACTCCTATGAGACTGAGTATCCGCTCGGAAAGGAGTTCGCGGCGGGTGGTTGGTTTAGGCAGACTGCCGGCTTGTGGGACAGGGCTGGGTTCTGCTCCGGCACTTCCGCGGGATTGCACGTCGGGCAGGCGATCCATTTCTTCCGCCAAGTGGCGCTCCGTAATCCCGGTGCGATAAGAAAGTTCCCTTAGCCAGGCCCCTTGGTCTATCCGGCTCCAGATATTTCTTATCTTCTCTAGAAGGACGCGGATGTTGCGCTTTTTGTCGTCGGGTTTTGCTTCGGTAAGGTAACGGTCGAAATAATATTGCATCGCCGGTTTAGCCTCCGTTAAAACTCTCGCCACGCAGCCCGGTTCATCCGCAGCCGCTTCACCCGCATCTTTGAACTTTCCCCAAGAAACCACCGCAACGCTAAAATCGCTAGCCCCCGCAAGGTCGATTGCCCGTTCGGTGGCCAGTTGTCCGGCCTCATCGTTATCAAAACCGATGAACAACTTGTCGGTGAGCCGGCGCAACGCGCGCAGATGATCGTGGGTCAACGCCGTACCGGAAGCGGCGGCGATGTTTTTAACCCCATCCTGCCAGGCCATCAAAAAGTCCATCTGTCCCTCAAGTAGCAAAACTGAACCAGCCTCGCGGATTACTCCTTTGCTTTTCCAAAAACCGTAAAGTAAACGCGACTTCACGAAAATCGGCGTCTCGGGACTGTTTACATATTTACCCATCTCCGGCGTCTCGAATTCCGGGAGCGATCGTCCGGAAAAGCCGACCACTTTCCCGAAGTGGTTATGAATCGGGAACATTATCCGCCCGCGGAAGCGGTCAAGGTACTTGCCGCGCTCTGTCTTTATCGCCAAACCCGCCCGGACGATATCGTCGATTGAATATTTCTCATTCAAGAGATACAGCGTCAGCTCATCGCTGCCGTTCGGAGCAAAGCCTACTTCAAACTCATTGACCGTCTCCGGTTTAAGTTTACGTTCAGCCAGATACTTTGCGGCGCGCGGCGAGGATGCAAGCATTTCACAAAAATAGTTTTTCGCCGCGGCATTAATATCGTAGAGTACCCCGAACTGGCGCTGGTCGGCCGGGCTCAGCTGCCGCAGTTCCACTCCGGCCTTCTCCGCCAAGATTTTAAGCACCTCGTAGAACTCCAGGTTCTCGTAGGCCATCAAAAAACCGAAAATATCCCCGCCCTTGCCGCAACCGAAACAATGCCAGCTCTGTCTTTCGGGGGAAACTATAAACGAGGGTGTCTTTTCGGAATGAAAAGGACACAGGGCCTTAAAGTTCTTGCCCGCGGCCTTCAGTTCCAGGTAGCCCCGGATAAAGCCCACGATATCCAACCGCTCTTTAATTTCCTCTACTGGCGATGCCATATCTAACGAACGCTGCGCTTATTATTCTATCCAAGAGCTCGGGAAAAGTGAGCCCGTGCGCCAGCGCCGCTTGGGGCAAGAGGCTGGTTGGGGTCATGCCCGGAATCGTATTTAATTCCAGAATGTAAAGCGCACCGTCGGGGGCGAGAATAAAGTCGGTTCGCGACATTCCCGAGGCGCCAACTACTTGGTGGGCTTTTAGGGCGGTATCCTGCACCGCGTGCGTTCCTTCTTCCGAAAGCCGGGCGGGCGTCACTTCTTCCGAGGCCTTAGGCGTGTATTTCGCATAGTAATCGAAAAAGTTGGAGGTTTTTGGAATTATTTCGGTCACCGGCAGGGCTTCCGCATTTCCCTTGCCGTCATCCAGAACCGCGCAGGTAACTTCACGCCCCTGGATGTAGCGCTGAACCATCGCGTCGCGACTAAACTTAAATGAATTTTCCAACGCGGCGATCAATTCCGTTTCCTTGCGCACTATCGAAGTACCGACAGATGAACCGCGGTCGACTGGTTTTATCACCACCGGCAATTCGAACGGTATACGCAAGTGATTCAAATCATCGTGTTTGTTCACCACCGCAAAATCCGGAACGTTCATGCCGTGCGCCCGAAAGAGGCGGGACGATAAAACTTTGTTCATCGCGAGCGCCGAGGGCAAGACGCCGCTCCCGGTGTACGGCAGGCCAACCCGTTCCAGAACGCCCTGCACTTCGCCGTCTTCGCCGTACTCACCATGCATCGCGATGAACGCGACGTCGAACATGTCTTTCAGATCTTCCGGCGGTACTTGCCACTCCCCGCCGCGGCTGATCAGAACCGGTTTTACGTCATATTTCGCGCGGTCCAGCGCCTCGGTAATCATTTTGCCGGTTGAAAGCGAAACGTCGTGCTCCGCCGACGGCCCGCCGATTAAAACCGCCACCCGCCACTTCCTCATTACCGGAATTTTAGCGTAATACGCCTACAAGTAAAGCTTCTTTAGGTACTTATCGGCTCGCTTTAGATCCTGAATAGTATTGATTGAGAGCCAGAAGTTAGCCTTCTCGATCTTGATCGGATGACGCACCGACATTTTGACCATCGTCTGTGGCAGTCCGTACTC
>DAIDBC010000024.1 GCA_027310265.1 Candidatus Colwelliibacteriota bacterium | reverse complement strand
TCGTTGAACCAACCGGGAAAGATTGGCGTATTCAGGTGGTACCGAACAAATATCCTGCGGTTAGCCACGACGGCGTAAGGACAGTGGTTGGTAGACAGGGCCCCTTTTTTGTTATCCCTGGCGTCGGCCACCATGATTTGGTCGTAACCCGTGATCACCGTAAAAACTTTCCGGCACTGGCTAGTAAGGACGCCAAACTGGTCCTGCACACGCTTCAGCGACGTTACCTGATGCTGAAACGGGATCGCTACGTTTCTTATGTTTCCATCTTCCACAATTGGGGGCCGAAAGCCGGCGCGTCCATCTACCATCCCCATTATCAAGTCATCGCCTTGCCGGTTGTTCCGCCGGACGTCGGGCATTCACTCTCGGGATCGAAAAAATACAACCGCGTCCACCGCCGCTGCGTTCACTGCGACATCGTAAAGTGGGAGAAGAAAGAAAGTAAACGCGTTATTTACGAAAATGCCGGGGCGATAGCCTTTGCGCCGTTTGTTTCTCGCGAACCGATGGAAATAAGGGTTTTTCCGAAAACCCATTCGCCGTTTTTCGAGAACGCGCGGTCGGCAGAAGTTGCCCATATCGCCCACGCGCTCCAGGAGGTGCTGCGCAGAGTTGAAAAGAAACTCAAAAGCCCTGATTACAACTTCTTCATCCACACCGCACCGATGCGTAATAAGAAAAATTACCGTCACTACCATTGGCACATCGAGATTCAGCCCAAAATCGAAATCGAGGGCGGTTTCGAACTGGGCACTGGCATGGAAATAAATATAATCGATCCAGACGAGGCTGCTAAATTCTTGCGCGGCAAATAACGGTTACCAATGATCGATTCTCTGCTTTCGAGCATATCTTCGCTCATTTTAAACATCATTTCCGGCTGGGGTTATTGGGGGATTCTGTTTCTTATGGCGTTAGAGAGCGCGAACATCCCCATACCGTCCGAGATTATTCTGCCGTTCGCCGGCTTTCTTGTCTCAACCGGCCGGTTCGATATCGCTTCAGTCGTACTTGCGGGAGCATTGGGGAATCTTATTGGTTCACTTTTGAACTACGCCATCGCTTACCGTTACCGCGAAAAAGCCGCCGCTTTTCTTACCAGAACATATCTTGTGACCGAAAATGAACTGGCAAGGGCAACGGCATGGTTTGAACGCCGCGGGATTACTGCTGCCTTCCTCGGACGATTTCTGCCGGTGGTTAGGACTTTTATTTCTTTCCCGGCCGGGATGTTCCGGGTAAATCTGCGCAGATTTATAGCACTTACCTTTATCGGTTCATTTATCTGGTCGGCAGCGCTGACCTACATTGGCTACATCGCCGGTTCAAACTGGAACATTCTTGAACCTTATTTCCGACGGTTCGATTACCTGATCATACTTGCGTTAACTGTAGCTGTGCTTTTTGAGGTGCGGCGGCGTTTCCGACGCAACAAGAACAACAATCACATGCTAAAATAAACTGATGGCTAAATTGCTGATTGCCAATTGGAAAGCCAACCCTGAAAATCTTACGGAGGCCAGACGGCTCGCCAGAAACACAGACTCGGTGCGCGTAGTTATTGCACCGCCATTCCCATTCCTGGAGACCGTCGGTAACACCATAAAAAAAGCTGATTTGGGTTCGCAGGATGTTTTTTGGTCAAGTGGAGCGTATACCGGCGCGGTTTCAGTGAGCCAGCTCAAAAAATTGAGGGTGAAGTACGTGATAGTGGGTCATTCAGAGCGCCGACGTCATTTCAACGAATCCAACGAAACCGTGAATCGCAAACTCAAGGCAGTTATAGATGCGGGAATGAAAGTTGTCCTATGCGTCGGCGAGGGACCGGAATACCGACGCAATTTGAGCGGTGCCAGGACGTTTGTGAATCATCAGCTTAAAAGTGCGCTGAAAGGCGCGAGCGCTAAAAACCTTATCGTGGCCTATGAACCGGTTTGGGCAATCGGTACCGGCTCCCCGGATTCTCCGGAACACGCCGCCGAAATGGCTGCGGAGATAAAGAATACGGTTGGTAGGCTTTCCAGTCAGAAAGATGTACCGGTTCTATATGGGGGGTCGGTGACTTTCCGAAATGCGGCGCGTTTTTTGTCTTTGCCCGAGATATCCGGGGCGCTGGTTGGCGGAGCCAGTCTGGATAGTCGTGAATTCAGAAAAATAATCCGGCTAGTGTTATAATTGGTTCATGGAAAACACTTACGAAAAACTAAAAGCGGCATTGGTCGTGGGCGGAATCATCGTCGCGCTTGTGGCCATACCCAGCGTCATAGCCTGGGGTAATTCGCTTTATCCCTCACGCACAGTAACGGTGAGCGCCGACGGCAAGATAACTGTCTCTCCGGATATCGCCACCGTATCTTTCTCTGTGCTTACCCAAGGGGCTGATCCGGTGAAACTCGAAACAGACAACGCCAAGAGAATGACTGATGCGATAAACTTCGTTAAAAGCGAGGGATTGGAATCTAAAGACATTGCTACTACTTCTTATAACCTTTCGCCAAATTACGAGTACGACAAATATAGAAAGACCACTTATATCAACGGCTACACGCTCACCCAGACGGCGAATCTGAAAATCAGGGATTTCAGCAAAGTTGCCCCGATACTTGGCGGTTTGTCGGAGCGGGGAGTAAATCAAATCGGTTCAGTTACTTTCAGCGTGGAAGATGCCGATAAGTACTTAGCGTCAGCCAGGAGCGAGGCATTCGCCAAGGCTGCAGCCAAAGCCGCAGAGATGGCCAAGGCAACCGGTGCGCATCTGGGACGGATTTTGGGGTTCTCTGATTATGGCAGCGGGCCCCAGCCATATTATTCTGCCGCTGAGGGACGTGGCGGAATTATGACTGCTGCATCAGTTGCCCCACCAGTCGAACCCGGGACGCAGGAATTGACCGCACAGGTTAGTATCACTTACGAATTGCAGTAACCTCAAAGATGAATAACGTAACCAAAAAGGACTATCTCCTCGTTGCTGTAGTCGGCCTATTTTTTGGACTGTTACTCTTGCCGGTATTGGCGAACTTAAAGCTTTCGTTTTTCAACCTTAGTTTTGCAAGCAGCATCGTTGTCATAGTTGTTTCAACCCTTACAGCGATAATCGCGCTTTGGGTCATCGCGCTTCTTGCCGGCAAAATACCGGTTCTACTCCAGATCGCTAAGTTCTCGGCCGTTGGCGGCTTGAACACCCTGCTCGACTTGGGGGTACTAAATGGTCTCATCGTTTTGGCCGGTCAATCCACTGCCCACGGCGTATGGTATTCAGTCTTCAAGTCAATTTCATTCATTGTCGCCAACACCAACAGCTACTTTTGGAATAAGTACTGGACCTTCGGCTCCACCCCCGGTGTAAATGTGAGAGAATTCGGCCAGTTTTTCGCGGTGAGCATCGTCGGCTTCGGAATTAATGTTGCGGTCGCGTCGCTGGTAGTAAATGTTATGGCTCCGTTAGGGGGCGCTTCACCCGAGCGCTGGGCCAACGTCGGCGCCCTTGTAGCCACCATCGCGGCGCTCATTTGGAACTTCCTGGGCTACAAGTTCATTGTCTTCAAGCGCACTTGATTATCTATAGATTGTGTGGTACTGTAATGTAAGAGTGAGTGTTGAGTAATCCTCAACGATGATATCGACTGAGGATTGCCCCACATAGCTATTTGGCTAAAACCCTTCTTCGGAAGGGTTTTGGTTTTTATTGTATAATTCACGGTATAAATCCGATGACAACTTACCTTTTGAGGGTAAACCTCGATATTGAGGATAAAAATCCAGCCGAATCGTTACGTTTATTATCTGTGGTAAATACAGCCAAGTTGCTTCTCAAAAACGGTAACAGGGTTGTAATTTTGAGCCATTTTGGCAGGCCTAGGGGACTTGACCCAAAACTTAGCCTAAAGCGTTTCCACAAGATCTTGGAGAAGAAGTTGGGTGAAAGAATAG
>DAIDBC010000002.1 GCA_027310265.1 Candidatus Colwelliibacteriota bacterium | reverse complement strand
GAAGTGGTCGTGATTCGCACTGTTGCCGGAACTGGTTCAAATTCATCCGTGCAGGGTTCTAGCATTGGTCCCACTGGCATAGGCAGGATAGGCGGCGGGGGAGCATTTAATATGCTCCATGCGACCGAAGGCGGTAGATAGGTTTTGATGATTAGTTGCAGAAACATCACCAAAGTCTACGTTAATGACGGCATGGAAACGCCTGTCCTGAAAGAAGTTTCATTTGACGTGAATGATGGTGAATTTGTGGCGATAATGGGGCCGTCCGGTTCGGGTAAGTCCACGTTGATGCACATTTTGGGCGCACTTGATGCGCCAACATCCGGGACTTACGTCCTGGACAATAACGATGTTTCCAAACTTTCCGATGACGAGCTGGCTGACGTCCGCCGCAATAAAATCGGGTTCGTTTTCCAGTCGTTTAACCTGCTCTCCCGCGCGACGGTCTTGAGGAATGTCGCCCTGCCTTTGACTTACGCCGGGGTACCGAAAGAGGAGCGGCGCGAAAAAGCCGCGCAGGCCTTGATTGCCACTGGATTGCCTGAAGACCGTTGGGATCATCTTTCCAACCAGCTCTCCGGCGGGCAGATGCAACGCGTCGCGATCGCCCGCGCGTTGGTGAACAACCCAAGCATAATCCTTGCCGACGAGCCGACCGGAAATTTGGACACGAAAACGGGGGAGATAGTTCTGGACACTTTTCAAAAATTGAATCGCGGGCACAAACACACCATAGTTTTGATCACTCACGAACTTTACGTTGCCGAGCACGCCGACCGCATCATCCACATCCGGGACGGTTCCATTTTAAGTGACGAGAAAAATCTCAATAAACGTATCATAAGTCACAGTTCGTAAATCCCGGTAATGAAAGCTTCGGACATTTTTGAAGAAACATATTCGTCGCTCACGGTGAACAAGGCGCGCTCCGGTTTGACTATTCTGGGTATTGTGATCGGCATAGCGTCAGTCATCGCTCTCGTTGCAGTTGGACAGGGTGCACAGGGTTCAATCAAATCAAGTATTCAGTCCATCGGTTCCAATCTGATTATCGTTGTCCCCGGCGCGTCGAGAAACCTTGGCTACGGGGTTAGTTCCGGCCGCGGCAGCGCCCAGACGCTGACGCCGGAAGACGCGAACGCCATATCGCAGGTGGACGGCATAGCCGCAATCTCGCCGGAGGTTAGTGGGCGTTATCAGGTCGTTTCGCGCGGCGCGAATACGAATACAAGCATTTGGGGCGTAACACCAGCTTATCCGGACGTGCGCAACGTACAGGTTGACCAGGGGGTTTTCGTGACTGCCGCGGACTTAAGCGCTATAAACCGTGTTGCGGTGATCGGCCCGACTGTCCTACAAGACCTCTTCGGATCCAAAGACTCGACCGCCACTACGGATCAGGCGATTGGGCAGACCATCAGAATCAAGGGCACGGAATTTAAAATTGTTGGCGTGACGAAATCCAAGGGCGGCAGCGGTTTCAATAATCAGGACAATATAATTTACGTTCCGCTTACTTCCGCCCAGCGTTATCTCGTTGGCAGCAGGGCGTACCTCACCGAGGTGGACATCGAAGCGCAGGACGAGCAGTCGATGACCAATGTCCAAAATAGCGTTACCAACCTTCTGCTTCAGCGCCACAATATTTCCGATCCGACCCAGGCGGATTTCAATGTTTTGAACCAGGCCGACATTGTCGCAGCTGCTTCATCGGTTACCGGCACTTTCACCGTTCTCTTGGGCGCGATCGCCGGTATCTCGCTTCTCGTGGGCGGCATCGGAATTATGAACATGATGCTCACCACCGTGACCGAGCGCACTCGCGAGATCGGTTTGAGAAAAGCGATCGGGGCGAAAAAGAAAGACATAAGCTTTCAATTTCTCTCGGAGTCCGTGGCGCTTACTTTTTCCGGGGGAGTGGTTGGGGTGATTTTCGGCTGGCTCACGGCGTGGCTGATCACGCAATTCAGTGGGATCGTGACCCAGGTTTCGGTTTCGTCGGTGGCGCTGGCGTTCGGCGTTTCGGCAGCGATTGGGATCGTGTTTGGTTATTATCCGGCGCGCCGCGCGGCGTCGCTGAATCCGATTGAAGCGTTGCGATATGAGTAATGAAAATAAAAGGTCGTAAATAAGTTGCGGGAATAAATGAAGAAATTGTTGCCGATAATCGCGGCGGTTGTTGTCGTGGGTGGAGCCGGCTTCTACGGCGGGATGGCGTACGGCAAAGGTTCTGCGGCGTCGTCCGCGGCGTCAGTGGGCGCGCAAGCGTTCGGCCAGGGTGGCAACTTCAGCCGACGTAATGGCCAGGCCGGCGGCTTCGTAAGCGGTCAGATTGTGGGTAAGGATGATAAGAGTATTACCGTGGGGACTGCCGACGGCGGCTCGAAGATTGTTTTTGTTTCCGGTTCAACCAGAGTTATGAAATCTTCTTTGGGTGCGTTAACCGACCTTGCGATCGGAGAAAGCGTGACTGCGAACGGGACGGCGAACAGTGACGGCAGCGTTACAGCGCAATCCGTCCAGTTGAGGCCGGCCACGGTGCAGGGATCTGGCCCAAGTCAGGGTCAGTAGTTGTTGATGTTGCACAAAAACCTCCGGCAGCGCCGGAGGTTTTTGGTTGGAGACACATTCCACACCATCCGCTGGTTAATTCTGTTATAATAAATTGATGAATATGACGCGACGTAACGGCTTCACGCTCGTCGAACTTCTCATATATCTGGGTATCTTCACCATCGCGGCGACGACCATCACCGGTATATTGATTACGACCGTGCGGGTGCAAAATCAGGAGATCGCCTCAACCGAAGTCACCCAGCAGCTCAACTTCGTTTTGAACACCGTCCAGCGCCTCGTCGCGCAGTCCGGCGAGGTCGAGAAAAC
>DAIDBC010000001.1 GCA_027310265.1 Candidatus Colwelliibacteriota bacterium | reverse complement strand
ACGGCTTCCTGCACACCGGTTGTCATATCGCGGATGATGATATTTTCTTCAAACGCTTCCTTTTGCCCAAAGATTAAAGAGATCGGTGCACCTAGTTTCGCGGCTCTTTCCAGCTGCGCCGAAAGAGAGTCTTTACCCAGCGCTTCGGTTACCGGAACGCCATGGCGTCGAAACTCTTCGACCAGGCCGAGCGCTTTGCGTTTGGTGATCTCTCCAACGTGCACCAAAAAGATACGGGCTTTGGGTTTGGGGACATTAAGTCCTCCCGCAGCCGAAGCCGCTTCGATCAACCGCTCAATTCCAGCCGCCATGCCAACCGCCGGCGTCGCCCGCCCGCCCAACATTTCCGCGAGATAGTCATACCTGCCGCCGCCGGCCAGTGCCAAGCTATCTGCTTCGGAGATAACCTCAAAAACCGTGCGGCTGTAGTAGTCAAAACCGCGCACCAACAAGGGATTAAGCGTGTAAGGAATGGAAACCTCATCCAAAAATTCCAGCACACCCTTGAAATGCGCTTTGCAGGCCGAACACAAAGCGTCCAAAATGCTCGGCGCTCCGGCTTTAATCGGCTCGCAAATTTCGTCTTTGCAGTCCAATAGTCGCATCGGGTTAACTTTCATCCGCCGCTCACAATCCTTACAAATCTTTTTGCCTTTATAGTATTCGGAGAGCCGACGCAGATAATTGGGACGGCAAACACGACAACCGATAGAATTTATCTGGACAATCGCATTTTTAAGTTTCAACTCCTCCAAGAAGCGGTAAGTTGCGATAATCACTTGGGCGTCGTAAACCGGATCGTTTTCACCCCCTAGCACTTCCAAACCGAATTGGAAAAATTCGCGGTATCTCCCGGCCTGCGGGTTCTCGTGGCGGAAAAACGGTTCAATATAATACAGCCTCACCGGCTGAGGCAGTTTGTGCATTCCATGCTGGATGTAGCTTCTCACTACCGGCGCCGTTCCTTCGGGACGCAAGGTCAACCGATCCCCGCCCTTAGTGCGGAGAGAATACATCTCTTTTTCGACGATATCAGTCGACTCGCCTACCCCTCTTACAAAAAGATCGGTTTGCTCCAAGATGGGTGTAACTATTTTTGTGAAGTTGTAAGATTCGGCTATTTCTTTGGCCGCTTTGTACACCCGCTCCCAGAGTAACCACTCGTGAGGTAAAATATCGCGCATCCCCCGTGGCGTCTGGAAGGACAATTTTTCCTTATCTTTACTATTGGGTTTTGAGTTCTTGGGTCTGGCCATATGCAAATACGGTGGGTGGCCACAAACGCAGCCTAACAACGCCCACGATTTCGCTCCGCTTCACCGGGCCCCAACTCCGGGAATCGAAGCTTTGTAGACGGTTGTCGCCCATCACAAAATATTCATCCTTGCCGAGAGTAAACTTTGCGTTGCCCATCATTTCGGTTGAAGGCGGCAGATAAGTTTCGTCCAACACAAACCCATCAGGGTGAGTACCATTTATGATGGTCACCTTGTTATCCTTTATATCCACTTCTTCACCCGGCAAGCCGATCACGCGTTTGATATAAAACTCCGACTCATTCCTCGGATTGTGGAACACAACCACTTCGCCCCGTTCCGGATCGCGGAAACGATAACTTATTTCATCGACGATAAGGTATTGTTTGGTATAAAAGTTTGGTTCCATGCTCGCCCCCTGTACCTGAAAAGGCTGGGCAATAAAACTGTAAATGATAAAAATCGAAATAAGGGCGACTGCCAGGATTTCCAAAACTTCCCAAAGCGGTAACAAAAATTGCTTCATCCGGGCCATTTTAATACAATTTATCCAGCACCACAAGGAACGTTGTGGTGCCATGGGTTTACGCGATGATAGCAAGGAAACCGAAACGCGGCGGCATCCGCCTTATAATCGGTTTAGGCAATCCCGGCAAGGAATACAGTAATACTTATCACAACGCCGGTGGGATTTTTACGGATTACCTTGCGCGAACTTTGGGTGGCGTATTCAAAAAGACCCGCGACTTTGAATATGCAAGGTTGGACAAATTGATCCTGGCAAAACCGTTCACCTATATGAACGAATCTGGAACGGCGGTCTATGCCGCGATGAAATATTTTAAACTTGCGCCGGCAGATGTGTTGGTCGCCCACGATGACTCCGATCTGGCGTTGGGCAAATTCAAATTTTCCGTCGGCCAGCGTCCGGCCGGCCACCACGGCATTGAGTCGGTCGTAAATGTCCTCGACAGCAATGATTTCGCCCGCCTACGCATCGGCGTAAGACCGCCTGTAGAAAAGAAAAGGAAGAAGGCCGGCGATTTTGTACTGAAGCCAATCACCCCCATTGACAAGGAAGTCCTCGAATCAGTGTTCCAGGATATAGTGGCGGAAATCAGGGATTCCAGTTAGTTACGCTAAAAGTGATTGTGAAGGTTACCGTCCCGCCCGGCTTGGTGGTTATGCCGGAAAGAGGGAAAGTGACTTGTGCTAACTGCGTAACTGCCTCCAACTGATTTTTGAAACTCACCGCCGCATCCTCGTTGGCGGCCTCGGCTATTATCACCACCGGCTGGTCCGGCGATTGGATGTAAAGCCGGTTGATAATCACCCCTCCAGCGGAAGCGAGTTGGTTTACCTTATCGACCAGCCACGCTGTTTTACGTTCACCGGCCCTGGCGCTTACGGCAAGCCGTACCAATTTATTGAATTCTTCCGCCTGGGCTTTGAGTTTTAGGTATTCGGTCACCTCCGGCTGCTGTACGTTGGCGCCGGAACTTGTAGCCACGCTTTGGGCAATACTCCGTAGGTAGATATCTGATCCGACGAAGAACGCAAGTAGCGCGGCGAAAACGGTAACGGTTATGCTGCGCCACAAACCCAAGAAACGTAGGGTTTGTTCGGCACGGAATGCTTCGTGAACGCTTACGCTCGTAAGACTGATATCGAAGTCGCGCACCCGCGGGATAAGCCCACGGATCGCAGCGCCCTGCACGCTTGTCGCCGCATCACCGCCGAACGTTTCAATCTCAGTACCCGGGAAGCGTGACGTGACTGCTTCGGCCAATTCTGGCCCCAAAGTCGAGGCGATAATCGCCACATTTTTTATCTGTCCTCCCCAGTGGCTGGTATAAAAATTGAAAATGCGCTGTGTTTCTAATATAGCCAGATTCTTTGCGCTCTCGACCGAGATCACCCGTCCTTCGCCCTGGGCCGCGTTCCATGGGGCGAAATAATTGAAAGCGAGGTTGTGGCTGCGCAAAACCATAAAATAAATGCCGGCCGGGTGAACCTGAATAACCAAATAAGGCGCGTCGTACTTAAACATGTTGGCGGCGAACACATTGCGCGCTAGACTCAACGTCGAAAACTCTACTGCCGCAATACCATAACCCGCTTCACGGATCGAACTCACGAACTCATCGACCACTATACTTGGGACAAAAGCCCCTAAAATTTCTATCTGCCCTTGGCCGTTTTGACTCGCCACGCTGTTTCCTATCCTTTGCCAGCCGTAATAGGCTGTTGAAATATCTATCGGCGAAATCATACGTAGATTCAAATCCGCAGCCTCGGCCAAATCAGCTTCCGCAACTTTAGTGATCGCAACCGCCTGTACGTACACATCGTTGGCCGGAATGGTGACGATTACATTGACTAGCCGCCTCGGCTCCGAGATTATCTGGCCATGCAAAGAACGCAGTGCAGCAACAAAGTTCACGCGGTCTTTTACTTTACCGTTCTCGATTATCCCCGGCGGGAGGCGCAACGACGCGTAAACTGGCTTGTCGCCATGAAATTCCAGAAATCTGAGCGCGGTATCGGATATTTCAAGCCCGCCTACCGGCTTGGAGGGGCTGAGCAATCTCACAAGGCCTGTCCAGATTTTACCCATACTAATAAGCTATCTCCTGAAGCGATTGTACGCTCACTAACCCTGATACGCTATCAACGCCTACGACCATCTGCATTTTTTTCTGGCGGGTAAAAGCGGTGCCGACCGAGTTTACAGTTATCACCCCTTGACCGTTGTTAGACATTGTAATCGTTGCAGTAGTATTCGCATCCACCTGGATACTATACGAAGACGGACAGCCCGAAGCGCCAGGGCAGCTCTTGTAACGAACGATGCGCATAAAAGCGTCATCCGTCCCGACTTTGGCCGCGGCCAAAGCTTGTGCTGAAAGACGCTGACTATAGGCGGTGGTATTCAACGCAGAGGCAATCACCACGCCGGCTACCGCGATTTCGATTACGATCGCGGACATCATAATAACGGTGGGGAGTGTCGCCGCACCGCCTGCCTGCCGACAGGCATGGCCGATTTTTACCCTTACAGACATGTATATTTAGTTTAGCCCTCTGGATATAAAATCCAAAATCCCGGCGTTTGCCGGGATTTTAGTTAACTAGAAGCTATCGTTAAGATGGGCTCCGGGCAATATTTGCAAATATATATCGAACTAAACGTACAACCTAAATAGAATCCAAGACGCCACCATTACAATTCGTCGCTAACTTGTACGCCGTACGAATTGCCCGATACGCCACCACCTCCGGCCCCCGGCACATTAGCACCACCGAAACCGCCGGCGCTACCATTTATTTGTCTGCATCG
>DAIDBC010000053.1 GCA_027310265.1 Candidatus Colwelliibacteriota bacterium | reverse complement strand
GAGTACGTTCGTGCTCGGAACACTGCTTGTGTTGGTCGTTTTCTTTGGCCTCCTGTACCTCGTTTACGGGAAGCCGGAGGTAGCGTTCAAACCGGTGGGCGATACGCTTTACCTGAAAATCAGAAATGGTTTTGTAGGAATGTATTGCCTAGACGAAAGGGGACAGAATGTTATTGCCCAGTCCCGATGGTTTGGTCCGGAATGGATGCCTTACCGAAGCCTCTCACAGTGTACGATGTTGCGTTCTTGGAGCGTAACCTGTTATTCCTATGACGGTAGCGCCCCTATTGGTGCAACCTACAACCTGCGATAGCAGTTTCTCCGAGCTTGAAAAGTCCGCCCACTCCGGCGGACTTTTGCTTTCGGTGAGCAAGCCTTTTGCGTTTTTACTTACAATTTTTCAACCGCTCGTGTCGCCCATACAAAGACTTAATAACAAACTATCGTCTCCCGTACGATCGTAACCCAGACGATATATCGTCTAATCTACGATCGTACAAAATACGACAAATTATCCCCAACTTATCGTTTTTGTTACGATCGTATGAAATACGATAAATTGGGGATAAGTGCGGCTTGCGAGCCGAAAATTTACTGTACAATAAAAGCAGCCTAGTGAGGGGGCGAAGTTCGCTGCCCTCTTTTTAATTTGAAAGAGGAGTCGTAAAAATTCATACAAATAAAAATGGAAGAACAAAATAATAGTTTCAATACGCAGCCGACGGAGACGGTGATGGAGATAAAGCCGCGCCGCACCTGGTATAAAATCTGGCGCATTATCCGCTGGCCGCTTCTGGTGATCCTTGTCCTATTTGTCGGACTGGTTATATACCGCATACCGGCCGCGGAAGAACGTTTGAAAACGCAGGAAATCGTGGCAAAGATACACGCCCAAAAACTTACGCTGGCAGACGTGATGGGCGAGCATCTGCCGCCAGTCCCTGATCCGGCCCTAAAGGATGCGACGCTTGAGGGTATCGATGCGAATAACAATGGCATACGCGACGATGTGGAACTTGCTATTTTCAAGTTGTATCCCAATTCAGCGCGTGTTAGAGCGGCGGAGTTACAGTATGCGAAGGCGTTACAGAATGAAATGACTAGTGATATTTTCAACTCGGATACTTTAGTTGCTGTTATAAACGCCGAGAGTAGAGGATTTTTCTGTGTAGGAGACGCCAACCCAGCCCAAAATCCGATTGTGTCTACTAGGGAGATAAAAAATCTAGTTTTTAATACAACAACTAGAATCAACAAGGACGAAGATATTTTTAGTAAGTATATGACCTCAAACGCGGAACCCGAGGGTCAATATTGTGACGTCGACCTATCTTCATTACCGATTAGATGAAGAGCTGGTTAACAAAACACCTTGGTTTTTGTATTATTTTAATTCTGGTTATAGGTGCCCCAACAGTTGGTGCATCTGCGGCTTGTGATGCTACGGGTTATACGGTGGTTTACATTAATGGTATTAACACTGCGTCTAGACACGACGCCCAAGATGGTACCGATTCCCTAGCTTTCGAGTTTCATAAATACTCAGATTTAAACAACGTTAAGTTTATTACTGGGTTTAACCCGTCGCATATAGCTGGTTTGGGCGATCTGACTGAGGTTGTCTCGCAGATGTTTGACAATCCTATTAGTGATTATGACTTGAAAAATATTCTTCTGGATCTCTATTCAAGTATAAGCACTCGTAGGGTTTTGTTGATCGGCCACTCGCAGGGGACATTCTATACAAACGAAGTTTATGACTATCTTATTAAGCACGGCGAATCCGAGGAGTCCATTGGCGTATATAACGTGGCGACGCCGGCCAGTTCAGTAGCGGGTTATGGGAACGTACCGGGCAAAGGAGCGTATCTCACCTCCGAGAATGACAAGGTCATCAACTTTGTGCGAAATGCAGTTTCCGCGGCTTCAATTGTCGGAGCAAAGCAACCGCTGCCGGCAAATATTACTATCCCACTTACACCCAAAGAAGACGCCGACCGCTTCGGCGGCCATTCTTTTAGTGATGTGTATCTTGCGAATGCATCGGGCCGCATAGTTCCCGAAATACAAGAAAAACTTGAAAAACTTACCGTCATCGGCGGGGCAAGTGCGACCGGTCCCGGCTGTTTCACGCCTCCCCCGATGGACGCCTCATATTACAGGCAGCAACTGGTCTTCTCTGTCGCTGATGCCGTTGCAACCAGAGTGGCCGCGGCGGGTAGTGGCGTTGCTGTAGTTGGGGATGCCGCTACAGCCCAGATTATCAATGCCGTTTCGGCTGTGTCGGATTTCGGACGATCGGTGGTCTCAACCGCCCGCGAAGCACTTGCGAATATGTTTGGCGGAGGCGCCGGTGAAAAAGTAGTCGAAGTAGTTGACACTAGCGCGGGGCGGGCCGTGTCCGCCACGCCCAGCGGCAATATTTCGTCGCAGGACAGCAAGGGTGAGACGTCCGTTGTTCCAACAAACCAAAAAACCGGGATTGGAGAAGCGAAAATCCAGAGTAACATTCCCGAGATATCCAAAGCGTTGGTCAAACCCGCGGCGGCCGAGGCAAAAACCGAAAAAGTTGCGCAACCGCAGCCGCAAGCGCTGGCGACGGCCGTCAGAAGCTGTGACTTTTCGACTTCGCGATCGCCATCGCATTACGGTGCGATCATGAACGAAGTTGCGTGGGCCGGCGGCCCTTCAAGCGCGGGGCTCGCCGCGAGCGACGAGTGGATCGAGCTCAAGAATGTTTCCGGTAGCGGTTTGGATATGTCCGGCTGGCGCTTGGTTGGCGAAGACGAAGACGTAAATATCGTCTTTAAAACAGGGAGTGTATTGCCTGCGGGAGGTTATTATCTCCTTGAGCGCACTGACGACAACTCCGTGCCCGAGGTAAAGGCGGATGTAATATACTCCGGCGGTCTTTCTAATTCGGACGACGGGCTGCGCTTGTTCAATCCGGATTGCGGCCTGGTAGACGAGGTAATGGCCGCGCCCAACTGGCCGGCGGGCGATGCGAGTTCGCGGCGCACGATGGAACGGAATGCGGACCTGACCTGGCGGACCTATGTCGGGAGCGGCACGAACGGTATACTCGGCACGCCGAGACAGACGAACAGCAGCGCAGCGACGGTCGACTATACCGGCGCCGGATACAGTGGCGGGGGCGGCAGCCAACAAAATATTAATTCCCAGAACGACAAGGCCGCGTGCGCGCAGTCTGGTTTGAACCCGGCTTCGCGCTCGGTCCTTATAAACGAAGTCGCTTGGGCGGGGACTGCGGTGTCGTCGAGCGACGAGTGGGTCGAGTTTTACAACCCAGGGAGCGCACAAGCGTCCCTTAGTAACTGGGAGTTTTTAGACAAGACCGCCGAGATCAAGGTGATCTTCGGTCCGAACGACACAATAGCGGCCGGCGGATATTACCTACTTGAGCGGACAGACAACAATGCGGTTCCGAACATACTGGCCGACAAGATTTTCAGCGGGGCGATAGGCAACACCGATGAAAGTCTGCGTTTGTTCGATGTGAATTGTGGTCTGGTCGACGAAGTTGTCGCTGCCCCGAATTGGCCAGCCGGCACTTCTTCTTCGGACTATAAAACAGCCGAGCGCGGCGCGGACTTATCTTGGCACACTTACAGCGGCAGCGGGTCAAATGGGATCATGGGTACGCCGCGGGCAACAAACTCCGCACCGACGGCCGCGGATGATCAGCAAGCGAATCAGACACAAGAGCATAGACTTAAAATTACCGCCGTTATTTTT
>DAIDBC010000013.1 GCA_027310265.1 Candidatus Colwelliibacteriota bacterium | reverse complement strand
TTTCCCACCTTTCTCGGTCGGCGAAACCGGGCGTTTAGGAGGCCCGGGCCGTCGCGAAATTGGCCACGGTGCGCTCGCCGAAAAAGCCGTCCGGCCGCTTATCCCAAACAAAGAAAATTTTCCTTACACCATCCGTGTTGTCTCCGAAATTCTCTCGTCAAATGGTTCTTCCTCGATGGCGACAGTTTGTGCCTCATCACTTGCTCTAATGGATGCTGGGGTGCCGATCAAAAAACCCGCCGCCGGCATCGCGATGGGTTTGATGAGCGACGAGAACGGCAAATATAAAGTTTTGACGGATATCCAGGGACCGGAAGATCACTACGGCGATATGGATTTCAAAGCCGCCGGTACCCGCGACGGGGTGAACGCCATTCAAATGGACGTTAAAGTCCACGGCGTGGGTTTGGAAATTCTGCGCGAAACCTTGACGCAGGCGCGTAAGGCTAGGCTAGAGATATTGGATTTCACCGACAAAGTTTTGGATAAACCACGCAGTGAACTTTCGCGCCTTGCACCCCGAGTTTTGATGACACAGATCGACCCCACTAGGATCGGCGAGCTGGTTGGTCCCGGCGGCAAAGTGATCAACGGTATGATTGCGCGCACCGGCGTTACCTCAATTGATATCGAACAAGATGGTCGCGTGTTCGTCTCGGCAATGCAGCCGGAGGCGGCGGAACGGGCCATGACGGAAATAAAATCGATGATGCGCGAGTTTGAGGTGGGCGAGATAGTGGAGGGAGACGTGATAAAAATGTTGGATTTCGGTGCGATTGTTGACTTGGGCGGGGGCCGCGACGGGATGGTCCATGTTTCGGAGATCAGAAACGGTTTCGTCGAGAACGTATCCGATGTATTGAAGCTCGGCGATCATGTACGAGCCAAAGTTATCAAGGTTGAAAACGGCAAGATCGGCCTATCAATAAAACAACTGGACAATCCGCCGGAGGGACAACCGCGCGAGGATAAGCCACCGCACTTTAGAGAGCGTCGCCCCGGTTTCGGCAGCCGCCCTCGCCCAGGGGGTCGTCCGCGGAGGTAGGAACTGGAACTATATAAAAAATTGCTCCCCATCCACAGGTCAGGGAGCAATTTTGTGTGGGTGAGATGGTATAATCTCAATATGAACGGACTAAACTTCCCGCCGGGAGGGTCGCAAGGCCCAGCACCTTTCCCTGGTGGAATACCACAAGGTGGCCAACCCATTCCCCCTCAACCAGGGACCGGTGGTGGAATGCCATCTCCACTTCCCCCCGTAGGCGGACCGTCAGTACCGACACCCCCTCCGCAGCCGGTTGGTCCTACTGTACCCCCACCCCCTCCAGCTGAGATTGGGGTAAGAACCATGGCCAGCGACTTGCAGTCAATGCAATCTTCCGGTGGGGCCGGGCCCGCTCCAAAAACATTCAAGCCCGAAGACTTTTCAAGTGAACCCGTTTTCAAGCCGTCGTCGATGGGGGTTAAGTCAGGAGCGAGCGCGTCCGCGGTGAAAGTGGTTCCGCCAAACCACGCTCGTAAATCTCTCCTAATTACACTCGGGATCCTGGTCTTTTTGGCGCTTATCGGGGCGGTGATCTACTTCTATGTACTACCTATCTTTACTGCAAAGACGACCCCAACACCCGCACCGGTAGTACAGGCCCCTACCCCAACACCGACTCCCGTCCCTGCGCCGGTTCCCACGGGTTTAACCCAACACCAAACTTTCTTTACAGCTCCCGCCAGCCCCTCGGCTTCGGTGTCGTTGGATTTATCGCTCGTCTCTGTGCAGGCGGCCATAGCGGCGGTTTCGTCGGATACCCAACCAGTCGGGACGTTTAAGGAGATAAATTTTGCGGTCGGCGGCAAGCCGTGGACGGCGCAGGACTTTTTGGGATTTGTTCTACCTAGCCTGACCAAGGATTTCGTTTCCAATACTTTCGAACAGGACTTCACCAGTTACGTCTATTACGATAAGAACGGAGCTTGGCCGGGGTATGTCTTCAAACTGAAGAGCGGGGTTGACGCGACTGCCGCGAAAGCAACCGCCGATCCGGTAATCGAGGCGTCGCCCGCAGTTTTCTTCCAGACCTCTCCGGGCGCACAGTCTAAAACCGCTTTCAGCGACGGTGCCTTGCCAGACGGTAAAGCTGTGCGTTTCGTTACCTTCAGCAAGAAAGGCGCCGCGCTGGAGTACAGTTGGTTCGGCAGTTATCTTACGGTCAGCACTTCGTATCAGGGTCTTATCGAAGCGGTGAAACATCTGGGAGTATAGCTTGATTTCCGAATCAAGGTACGCTACACTTGAGATGCTGATGAAAGGTCCGTTTATACGGGCCTTTCGTCGTTTACCACGACATAAACAACAAAGGTCAAAACAAAAATAAGCCGATGGACTTAAAATCTATTGTCCAAACCGCTGAACAAATTGCCAAAGATAAGGGCATTGAAGTCAGCAGGGTTTACGAAGCGATTGAGGGAGCGCTTGCCGCAGCGTACAAGAAAGAGCAAAGCGACAAAGGGGCGATTATCCGCGCAAAGTTGGATCCGGATAACGGCGATGTGCAATTCTCCCGTATTAAAGAGGTAGTCGACGAAACCATGGTGCGG
>DAIDBC010000044.1 GCA_027310265.1 Candidatus Colwelliibacteriota bacterium | reverse complement strand
CCGCCAGCGCCAGCGCGGATTTCAAGGATTATTTTTTTAACTCCTTGCATTGGTAATTAGGGTATAGGATTTAGCCAGTAGGGCATGGGACATAATCGCCCTAGTCGCTATGCCCTAATTCCTAGACCCCCTTCTTTGTTTTCTTCACCGCTCGCTTAACTTTTTTAGAAGTGGTTCCCTCGGTTTTCTTTGCTCGTCGTGAAGCAAAACGCTCGATGCGTCCGGCTGTGTCAATTAGTTTTTCTTTGCCGGTATAAAAGGGATGACACTTACTGCAGATTTCAACCTGAAGTTCTGGTTTGGTCGAGCCCACAGTGAAAACGTTGCCGCAGGCGCAGCGTACCTTTGCCTTCGGATAGTATTCCGGATGGATTTTAGCTTTCATTGCGCCTTAGATTACCACCAGAAAAGGCGGTTGACAATAGTAAAAGAGAGCCTTAATATGTCCGTGCTCACATGATGACCGGACATTCACAAGTGAATACAACTTGGTTAAAAAGGTTCAGTTAATAGAAAATTTTTTAGTTGTCCTAAAGCACTTCTGAAGGGTTTGGTCCGCAAGGACCGAACTCTTCTTTTTGAGGATTTGATCCTAGTCCAGGATGAACGCTGGCGGCGTGGATAAGGCATGCAAGTCGAACGAAATCAATTAAGAACTTGTTGTGAAGTACGATTGTGAAGTAGCAATACGGAATGATTGTGCAGAGCGATTTGTAATTTATTGATTTAGTGGCAAACGAGCTAGTAACACATTGGTAACCTACCCCCGAGACGGGAATAGCTCGCCGAAAGGCGGATTAATGCCCGATAGCCTCTGATTTCGCAAGAAGTCCGAGTAAATCCCGCAAGGGGCTCGAGGAGGGACCTATGTCCGATCAGCTAGTTGGCGAGGTAACGGCTCACCAAGGCTATGACCGGTAGGGGGCCTGAGAGGGTGTTCCCCAGCGACGGCACTGAGACACGGGCCGTACACCTACGGGTGGCAGCAGTCGAGAATATTCGACAATGGGCGAAAGCCTGATCGAGCGACGCCGCGTGCAGGAAGAAATTCTTCGGAGCGTAAACTGCTTTTCTACGGGAGGAAATCCGCCGCAAGGCGGTTTGACAGTACCGTGGGAATAAGGGGTTGCAAACTACGTGCCAGCAGCCGCGGTAATACGTAAACCCCGAGCGTTATCCGGATTTATTGGGCGTAAAGGGTGCGTAGGGGGCCAGGTGCGTCTTCTGTTAAATCTCACCGCCCAACGGTGAGGCTGCAGGGGATACGGCTTGGCTAGAGGGTGCGAGAGGTTAGCGGAACGCACGGTGTAGGGGTGAAATCCGTTGATATCGTGCGGAACACCAAAAGCGAAGGCAGCTAACTGGCGCATTTCTGACCCTGAAGCACGAAAGCGTGGGGAGCAAAAAGGATTAGATACCCTTGTAGTCCACGCCCTAAACGATGCTTGCTAGCTATTTCGAGTATCGACCCTCGGAGTGGCGAAGCTAACGCGTTAAGCAAGCCGCCTGGGAAGTACGGCCGCAAGGCTGAAACTCAAAGGAATAGACGGAGACTCGCACAAGCGGAGGAGCATGAGGTTTAATTCGATAGTAAGCGAGGAACCTTACCAGGGCTTGAAATGCTCATAGACAGCTGTCTGAAAGGACGGCCTTCTCTCAAGGACTGTGAGCACAGGTGCTGCATGGTTGTCGTCAGCTCGTGTCGTGAGATGTTCCCTTCAGTGGGGAAACGAGCGCAACCCCCGTTCCGTGTTGTAAGTATCACGGGAGACTGCCGCGATTTCCGCGGAGGAAGGAGGGGACGACGTCAAATCCGCATGGCCCTCTGATGCCCTGGGCTACACTCATGCTACAATGGACGGCACAAAGGGAAGCCAAGCCGCAAGGCGGAGCCAATCCTTTAAAACCGTCCCAAGTTCGGATTGAGGGCTGCAACTTGCCCTCATGAAGCTGGATTCGCTAGTAATCGTGGATCAGCCATGCCACGGTGAATACGTTCTCGAGTCTTGTACTCACCGCCCGTCACGCCAAGGGAGCCGGGAAAGCTTAAAGTGCGTTTACGCGTATCAGAGCTAGCTCGGTGACAAGGGCGAAGTCGTAACAAGGCACGGGTAGCGGAAGCTGTTCGTGGAACACTTACATTTAAAGAACGACCCCATGAGATGCCGCGCAAGCGCTATCTCACGGGGAAAGGGTTTTGATCGAGGAGCCCAAAGTCTCGATCTCCCCAAGTCGCCAATCGGCGAAGGGGACAAAGCTTTCGGACAACTAAAAAGTTTTCTATTGTGGTATCATAACTATAAGCAATGACCGACAATCAAAAGAGCGTACTGGTCGTCGAGGACGATACTTTTTTGGCTCAACTTCTGACAAACCGGCTTTCACGAGCCGGTCTCGCGGTCACCCGCGCGGCTGACGGCGAGGAAGCGTTGAGTGATCTTAAGAACGCCAAGCCGGATCTTATTCTCCTAGATATCATTCTCCCCAAAAAATCTGGTTTCGAGGTGATGGAGGAAATTCAGAAAGATCCGATGCTGAAGCGCGCGTCGATAGTTATCATCTCTAACCTCGGTCAGGACGAAGACATGGCCCGGGGCCGGCAGCTTGGTGCAATCGAGTACTACGTCAAAGCCCAGACGTCGATTGATGAATTGGTCGGGAAAGTTCAGCAGATACTGGGAGTCTCGGCGAAATAGGTTACCCACAAGCACTTACATTTCTATTTATTGGTCCGATATAATATAATTTACCTGCATAGTTAAAGGTCGAACCATTTAAAGATTTAATGACAAACACTACCAAGAAAGGTTTCACCCTAGTTGAGCTTCTGATCGTTATCGCTATCTTGGGCGTTTTGGCTACCGCGATCACCGTGGTCTTGAACCCGGCGGAACTTCTGGCGCAGGCGCGAGACGGCCAGAGAATGTCCGACCTTGATACGATGCGAACCGCTTTGGGTACTTACGTTTCCCAGGCGAACACAATCAACCTGGGCGGTGAAGGCGGCACGGCTGGCCAATGTATGGCGACAACCGGTGCTAGTAATGGACCGTTCTCGAATACCACGCTGCCGGCGGCAGTGACATCGAGAGCTGTAAACGGCTCAGGATGGGTAGACGTGAACTTTACGCAGCTGAGTAGTTCACCCCTCGGTATCTTGCCAGTAGACCCGACCAATAGTACGACTTACAACTACTGTTTTAAGGGTGTTAATGCCAGCCCTTATACCTACAAACTGGCCGGACGGCTCGAAAGTGCTAAATTCAAAGCTAAGATGGTTAGCGATGGTGGTACCCAAAGTACCTGTTCTTCATACACAGAACAAACTTGCTGGTACGAGGTTGGTACAGATTTAACTCTGTAGGTACATCGTCGTATGTAGTACCAATCGTCCCCGCCTAGGCGGGGACGATTTTGTTAGAGTATAATTTTGATATATTAAGTTGATGCTCCAGATTCCCGAGGCTAAATTAAAAGAGATACTGGTGAAAGACGGCTTGGTGGCGCCGGATTTATTCGATACCGTCGCCGGCGAGGCCAGGCGTCTTAGCCAGGGCGTTGCCGAGAACCTTATTTCGCGGAGTATCATCACCGCTTCTTATTACAGCGGCATCCTCTCGCAGTATTTTAACGTTCCGCCGGCCGAACTGGATAAGCGTACGGTGGATCAAAATATTTTAGCGATGCTGCCGGAAGATCTGGCGCGGCAGAAACGGGTGGTTCTTTTCGGGCGGAGCGAGGACGGGGCGATTATGGCGGCGATGGAAGATCCCACCGACCTTACTACCATCCAGTTTCTAGAGAGTTATCTTAAAACCGGGGTCCAGCCGTTTCTCGCGACCGAGGGCGATCTAAACAAGGGCTTCGCGCTTTACGGTCAGGCGACCGCGCGGGATTTTAAGAGAATTATTGAAGAAAACCTTGCCGCGTCGCTGGCCAGCCGCGTTAAAGGAGAGGAGGCAGCAACCGATGTGCCAATTGTCGCAATCGTGGACAACGTGATCTCGTACGCTATTTCACTGAAGGCGTCGGACATCCACATCGAGATTTTCGAAGGGTTTATTTTTATCCGTTACCGCGTTGACGGTATTTTGCGGGAGGTTTTCAGGATGCCCAAAGAAATTCATCCCGCGATTGTGGCCCGGCTGAAGCTCTTATCCGGCATGAAAATCGACGAGCACTCTCGGCCGCAGGATGGACGTTTTCGCTACGAGATCGGCGGCGACCTAGTGGATGTGCGTGTTGCGGTAATGCCGACCTATTACGGCGAAAAGGTGGAAATGCGTATCCTCCCCGCGACCAACCGGCCGCTCTCGTTCCAAGAACTGGGTATGTTCGAGGATCACGCGAAGCTCTTGGAAGAAAGTGTGCGGAAAAGTTACGGGATGGTTCTGGTCTGCGGGCCGACCGGTTCGGGTAAAACGACGACGCTTTATTCGGTGATGAACATGTTGAACCGGCCGGAGGTTAATATCGTTACAGTTGAGGATCCTATCGAGTACAACATCAGGTTTGTGAACCAGACCCAAATCAACCCGATTGCCGGCGTGACTTTCGCCGACGGCCTGCGCGCGATTTTGCGTCAGGATCCCAACATTATCATGGTGGGGGAAATCCGTGACGCCGAAACGGCGGAGATTGCGGTACAGTCCGCTTTGACCGGCCACTTGGTACTTTCCTCGTTGCACACCAACGATGCACCGACCGCGGTGCCGCGGTTTGTTGATCTTAAAGTGCCGGCTTTCTTGGTCGCAGCAGTCTTAAACGCCGTTCTAGCCCAGCGTTTGGTGAGGAGAATCTGCAGTTCATGTGTTTACTCTTACTCGCCGTCTGCCGAACTTACTGCCGCAGTCGGGCGGCAGGTCGAACAACTTGGCATCCAGGGGCAATTCAAAATGCCGAAGTTCCTTTTCGCCGGCAAGGGCTGTCCGGTCTGCGGCGGAAGTGGCTATAAGGGCCGGGTCGGCATATTTGAGATCTTAAACATCAGTGATGAAGTGCGGAAACTTGTCATCGACCCTAGTTTTCTATTGGATAACCTGCGTGCTTTAGCACGAAAAGAAGGGATGATCACCATGTTCGAGGATGGTTTGCGTAAAGTCGAGCGCGGGATTACAACCATCGAGGAACTGCTTAGGGTCATCCGTGAATAGGGTCAAATGAGGTTCCATTATATTGCTTCAGAGCCGAATGGCCGGGTGGTGGAAGCCGATGTTGAAGCCCAGGGGCCGGCCGAGGTTTTGGAATGGATGGCGACCCAGGGTCTCCGTCCGGTTTCGCTAAAAGCGCTTGGCGGCGTGGAGGTCAAGGGTTGGCGGGGAATCTTCAGTCAGAAGATCACCGTTGAGGATAAGGTTTTCCTAACTAAATATCTGGCGCTGATGTTGAAGGTCGGCACTGACCTTTTCAAGGCCATCGATATCCTGATCGCCGATTTCGACAAGCCCGCGATCAAGGCGCTTCTGATCGAAGTGCGCGACACCCTGGGGAAGGGGCAGCCCTTCTACACCACTTTTGCCAAGTATCCCAAATATTTTTCCTCGGTTTTTGTAAATCTGATTCGTTCTGGTGAAGCATCCGGAAATCTTGAAAGAGTATTCGAAGATCTGAGCGGGAGCCTGGAGAAAGAACAAAAGCTGCGCGGCCGGGTAAGGAGTGCTCTGGTCTACCCGGTGGTTTTGGTGGTTCTGGCAATAATAATCGTGTTGGGGCTCGTGACTTTCGCGCTGCCGAAAATAGCCGCCAGCTTCGCGACCACCGGCGCGCCGATACCAACTTTCTCCAAGGTAGTTTTCACGGTCGGCCTGTTTTTGGGTCAATACACTATACCGATTATTATCATTATCGTGGCTGGTGTAGTGGGTGGATGGTACTTCTTTAGAAAGACCGATGCCGGGATGCAACTTGTCACGCGGATGATGGACCGAACGCCGGTCATCAAAGACGTCGTGCACCGCATGGCGCTGCAGCGTTTCGCCTCAACCCTCGCATCCCTTCTCCGTTCGGGAATGCCGATTATCGAATCATTGGAAATTTGCGCCGAAGCGGTGGGGTCGGCGGAACTCAAGGCAGCGCTATTGCGCATATCCCGCGAAGGTATCTCTAAGGGACTTACAGTGGGTGAAGCATTCCGAAAAGAACCGTTTTTCCCGCGAGTGGTGGTTAATCTAATAGCGATTTCGGAGAAAGCCGGACACCTGGAGAATATTTTGGAGACGCTTTCAGAATTCTATGAGGGCGAAATCGACTCTGCGGTAAGCATTCTGGTGTCGCTACTGGAGCCCGCGCTCTTGGTGGTAATCGGACTGATTGTGGGACTGAT
>DAIDBC010000031.1 GCA_027310265.1 Candidatus Colwelliibacteriota bacterium | reverse complement strand
GACATCGTGACGCCGTACAAGACATCGGCGGCTTCCATGGTGGCGCGGTTGTGGGTCACGATAATAAATTGGGTTTTTTTCGCGAAGTTGGAAAGCAACTCCCCGAAACGCCTGGCGTTCTGTTCGTCGAGGGCCGCGTCTACCTCGTCTAGAACCAAAAACGGCGGCGGGCTTACAGAAATAAGTGCAAATAGTGCAGCGATAGAGACTAGACTTCTTTCTCCACCGGAAAGCACTTCAAGCCCTTTGATGCGTTTCCGCGGCAAGGTAATTTCGACTTCGACGCCCGGCTGAATTTCTTCGACAATACTTGCAGTGCCGTTCCCTTCTTCGGCAACGCCGTTATTCTCGCCATTTATAAGCGGCTCCTGGATATAGAGTGATGCCTTGCCGCCGCCGAACATCAACCGCACGAATTTGGTGAACTCTTCGTTAATCTGCTTCATCGCCGAGGAGAAATCGCGATGAATTTTGTGTTCCAGCTCTTTTACCAGCGCCCTCAGGTCAGTAACCGCCCTGCCCAAATCTGAGTATTGCCCGGTAAGAAAGTTATAACGTTCCTCCGTCTCCCGCGCTTCCTTGACCAGCGCCTCGTCAACTTCGCCGATGCCGGCCAGTTCTGAACGCAGACGGAACATCCGACGTACCGCTGCTTCAAGATCATCCGGCGCAGAACCGCTCCAGTTATGAAAATCTTTCGATGACCGACTAATCTCGGAAAGTTGTCTTTCCAGGTCGGCAAACTGCAAATCAATGCGCTCTTTTTCAAACAGAAGTTTCTGTCGCTCGCTTTGCAGCTTGGACAACCTACCGCGCTCTTCCTCCAGTACTGTGAAAGCCTTACGGAAATCCTCGTTAAATTCTTGCAGTCCTTTGGTAAGTTCGCTTTCACGACGAGACAATTCGTCCGATTCTTTATCAAACACCTTTAAATCAATCAGTAATTTTTCTTTTTCTTTGTTGATATCGGGAGAACTCGCCGTCTTAATCTCACCAAAAACCCGGTCGGTTAATGCGAGGATACGGCGGATACCGTTCTTTAAAGAATCTGCATTTTCCTCAGAGGAAAGTCCGGTAGCTAACTTATGTATCTCTTGCAAGACACGTTTTAGTTCAGAACTTTGAAGTTCGCCCGGCGCCGCGGCGATTTCCAATTTCGCCTCAATGCGACCAAGTTCTTTTTGCAGCGCGGCACGCTTTTCTGAAAATGTTTTTCGGTAAGATTGAATCTTTTGAATCTCGGCGTTCGCTTCCGGCTCGCTACCCTTCACTGCTTCCAAGTTTTTCTCCGTTCCTTTAACTTTAGATTCTTGCGCGTTTATCTCTTTCGCCAGCGTCTCGATTTTAGGATTCAGGGCCGCGCGGCTGTCTTCCAAAACCCTTATCTTGCTGCCGTAGAAATTATTTTCTAGTTCCTTCAACTCGCGCGCCAATTCCTCGCGTTCGGCGTAGCGCGAGACCTGCCGCTTCAGGAGACGCAAATGTGGTTTTAGCTCCTCCAAAAGTGCGGAGGTTTTATCCAGATTGACCGAGGCGTTGGTGAGCCGACGCTTCGCATCAGCCTTTTTTAATTGGTATTCTTTCAGACCCAAAATTTCTTCGATCATCTCGCGGCGCTCCAATGGGGTCGCGCGAATAAAGAGATCACTGTCGCCTTGGCCGACAATGGTAAAACCGCTATGCCCGAGGCGGGATTTAGCAAAAAAATCGATAATATCCTTGAGACGTACTTCTGATTTATTAAGCAAGACTTCTGACTTGCCGTCGCGGCCAATGCGCCGGGAGATGGAAACTTCTTTGAATTCCACCGGAAAGAAACCGGAGGAGTTATCAAAATACAAAGTCGCCTGGGCGAGGCCGAGGCGGGGGCGTTTCTCGGTACCGGCAAAGATAAGGTCCTCCACCTTGCCGCCACGCAGGTTCCGGGCTTCCCGCTCGCCCAAAAGCCAGCGAATCGCGTCCGTCACATTGGATTTGCCGCTGCCGTTGGGGCCGACGATCGCGGCGATACCGGACGAGAAATCCAGAACGGTTTTATCGGCAAAAGACTTGAATCCCTGGAGTTCCAGGCGTTTCAGAAACATGTACTTTAATAAGATAGCCCGGAGGGGTGCTCCGGGCAACATATATCCCCGAATAAGAAACTATTACGGAGCGCAGTTTAAGTTGGCACCGCCGTAGCAGTTAGTCACGCCTCAGACAAAAGTAATAGCATCAACCTGGTTCGCTGAGGTCGTGAGAGTCGGGGCGGTGCCGCCAGTCCATTTCATTATGCTCGGCTAGGTTGCTAAT
>DAIDBC010000029.1 GCA_027310265.1 Candidatus Colwelliibacteriota bacterium | reverse complement strand
AGTTGAAGTTCCGCGCCTGAGAGACGATGTAACCATCTTTGAGGATTTGGCTGAGGAGGTCGCGCGGCTTTATGGTTTCAATAATCTGCCGTCGGAGCCGCCGCTCGTTGGTCTCACTGCCCCTGAAATTGAAGACATGGTAAAACTGAAAGACGAAGTCAGAACAATTCTCGTCGGTTCGGGTTTCAATGAGGTTTATAACTACTCATTCAACAATCGTCGTAGCGCTACATCGCGCTTTTTGCCGCTTGATGACAACCGGCGTCTCGAAATCGAAAACCCGATTTCCGAAGAAAAACGTTTTCTGCGTTCCGAACTTTTGACTGGTCTTGCGGAAAATGTTGAACGCAATGAACGGTCGGTTGATGACCTTCGGTTTTTCGAAATCGGCCACGTATGGGTACCGGAAGAGCAACTACATTTGGGCTTGGCGATGCGCGTTCCGAAAGATGAGTCGTTTTTGGATTTGAAAGGAATCGTGCAGGTTCTCCTCGGGCGCCTTGGGGTAACCGATTTCATGCTGCGGAGTGAGGGTAGGGCTGTTTTCGTGGAGTCCGATCATGAAGTGCTGGGTTTTGCCTCTGCCGTGAGCGATAAGTTGGCTTTTGCAGAGCTGAACCTGGGTGCTTTAGTGAAGCTGATTAGTGGGGAGTACGAATTCCGTCCGCTTCCGAAGTATCCCGCCGTTGCCCGCGATTTGTCGCTTACGGTGCGTGGAAGTATAAAGGTGGGGGACATACTAGAGGCGGTAGACGAGGTCAAAAGCGACTACGTTGAGGACGTAGATTTGATAGACTATTACGACCAAAATCACTTTACTTTTCGGATTGTTTTTCGCGCCGCCGACCGGACCCTAACCGACGTTGAGGCAAACAGCGAGCTGGCCAAAATTATCAAGCATTTACGCGGTAATTTTAACCTCGAGGTGAGGTAAATTACCCTTGTTTTGGAGTCTAGAATTGGGGTATAATTAGATAAGCCATGAGCTGGCTTTTTTATGCCTAAAGAACAGAAGAAAGAGTCCTACACCGCCAAGGATATTTTTGTTTTAGAGGGGTTGGAACCGGTGCGAAAACGTCCCGGAATGTACATCGGCTCGACCGGTCCGGACGGTCTGCACCACCTTATTTGGGAGGTGGTAAACAATTCCATCGATGAAGCGATGGGTGGTTTTGCGAAAGACATAAACATTTCTTTGTTGCCAGATGGTAAAAGTGTGCAGGTAACCGATGACGGCCGTGGCATTCCGGTTGATATTCATCCTCAGACCAAGAAATCGGCTTTGGAAACCGTTCTTACGACTTTGCATGCCGGCGGAAAATTCGGCGGCGGTTCGTATAAAGTATCCGGCGGCCTGCACGGCGTAGGCGTGTCAGTGGTAAATGCGCTTTCCATTGATATGAGGGTGGAGGTTTGCCGCGACGGTAAGAAATACGTCCAGGAATACAGCCGCGGCGTCCCGAAGTATAAGGTTAAAGAGGCGGGTAAGTGTGACAAAACAGGAACCGTCGTAACTTTCACGCCGGACGAACAAGTGTTCTCGAAAATTGAATTTGACCGTAAAAGGGTTTTGGAATATCTCCGCGAACAGGCTTATTTAACCAAAGGGGTGCGCATAACCTTCACTGATTTGCACTCTGATCCGTCGTTCTACTACGGGTTTCGTTTTGAGGGCGGCATTAAGTCTTTCTTGGATTATCTTTCTACCGATGGCGACAAGCCGATTCAAGATCACATTTTCTATGTCGATAAAGAAAGCGACAGTATTGCTGTTGAGGTTGCCCTATCCTACAACGATGGAATCGAGACTTCGGAGTTGGCTTTCGCGAACAACATACATACTCCGGAGGGCGGAATGCATCTTACCGGTTTCAAGTCGGCCCTTACCCGGACGCTAAACGACTATGCAAGGTCAGGTGGTTACATCAAGGAAAAAGAGGAAAATCTCTCCGGTGATGACGTACGTGAAGGGCTGACCGCCATCGTTTCGGTAAAGATACTGAATCCGCAGTTCGAGGGTCAGACCAAAGCGAAGCTTGGCAATCCGGAAGCGCGCACCGCGGTGGAAGCGGTGGTAAATGCGGGCCTGCGGGAGTTCCTGGAGAAATATAAGAGCGATGCGGAACATATCGTTGCCAAGTGCCTCCTGGCTGCAAAGGCCAGAAAAGCCGCCAAGGCCGCCAAAGAGACAATTTTAAGAAAAGGCGCACTAGAGGGCCTTACTCTGCCAGGAAAATTGGCTGACTGCCAGTCGAAAAAAGCGGAGGACTCAGAGTTGTTTATTGTCGAGGGCGATTCAGCCGGTGGTAGCGCCAAACAGGCGCGTGACCGGCGCACCCAGGCCATTCTGCCCTTGAGGGGTAAGATATTGAACGTTGAGAAATCCCGTATCGATAAGATGCTGGTGAATAAAGAAATCACCGCACTTATTGTTGCCCTGGGTACGGCGATAGCCGAAGAGTTCGATATTGGAAAGCTCCGCTACCACAAAATCATCTTGATGACCGATGCCGACGTGGATGGCGCGCATATCCGCACCCTGCTTCTAAGTTTGTTCTACCGCCATTTCTTGCCGGTGATTCAGGGCGGCTATCTTTATATTGCCCAACCGCCTCTATACCACCTATCTAGCGGCAAGAATGTGCGTTATGCCTGGAGCGAAGAACAAAAGGATGCCGTGATCAAAGAGTTAAAAGGCGCAAGCGCCAATGTTCAGCGTTATAAGGGTTTAGGTGAGATGAACCCCGAGCAATTGCGCGAGACGACGATGGATCCGGGTGTGCGCATCTTAAAACGGGTGACAATTGAGGACGCGCGAGAGGCTGACCGGATGTTTGATATCCTGATGGGTTCGGATGTTATGCCTCGGAAGCACTTCATCATGACCCGTGGTCATCTCGTCTCTAACCTTGATTTGTAGCATCTTTTCAGGCTAATCTTCCTTTGATGTTAGGGCGTCTTACATCGTTTTTAAAAGAATCACGGCAGGAACTCCAGCACGTGAATTGGCCAACCCGCAAGGAGACCACCAGGATGGTTATCGTCGTGATTGGTTTGTCGCTGGTCGTCGCCGCTTTTTTGGGCGCGGTTGATTTCGCTTTCCTGTATCTTTTAGGCCGGGTTGTCGGCAGCTAAGCTATGCCAAGAAAGAAAGTTTTAACCGAGAACGAAAAGCAGGGCTTACGCCAGTGGTACGCCGTGCATACCTATTCCGGCTACGAGGACGCGGTTGCGCACTATCTAGAGCAACGTATAAATTCCCTGGGTCTTGAGAACAAGATATTCAGGGTAATGGTGCCCAAGGAAAAGAAGATTAAGATCAAAAACGGCAAGCGGGTTACGGTGGAAGAAAAAATTTACCCCGGCTATGTGCTTGTTGAGATGATCTTGGACGATGGCACTTGGTACGTTGTGCGGAACACGCCGCGGGTTACTGGTTTTGTTGGCGCGGATCCGACCAAACCCACCCCGCTTTCGTATGAAGAGGTACAGTCTCTTTTGGCCCGTACCGGCGGCAGCGAGCCGAAGTTCAAAGTTGATGTACGCGTAGGTGACCTGGTGCGCATAACTGACGGACCATTTAAGGATTACGACGGGCGCGTATCCGAAGTCGATGAACAACGGGGACGCGTCAAAGTGCTTGTACCAGTTTTCGGCCGCGATACCGCTGTCGAACTTGATTCACTGCAAATAAAAAAGGTATAGTTCGGACTACCAAATTATGGCTAAGAAGGTAAAAACAGTTCTTAAGTTGCAGATCGAGGCTGGTAAGGCCAACCCGGCTCCGCCGATCGGCCCGGCTTTGGGCCAGCACGGCGTGAGTATTCAGGAGTTCTGCACTAAATTTAACGAAGCGACCAAAGATATGGCCGGGGATATAGTTCCGGCCGAAATTACCGTTTACGAGGATCGCAGTTTCAGTTTCAAATTGAAAACCCCGCCGGCCTCGGATCTTTTGAGGAAAGCCGCGGGTATTGAAAAAGGATCGGGTGTTCCGAACAAACAGAAAGTTGGGAAAATAAGCAAAGAAGATTTACACCGCATCGCCGAACGCAAGATGGGCGACTTGAACGCCAATGATGTTGAGGCTGCGGAGAAAATCATCGCTGGCACCGCCCGTTCGATGGGCATCGATATTGAGCAGTAGGAGTTCTAAACCGGCTACGTTATACTAAAAAGAGTATGGCCGGAAAACTGATTGCTCTTGAAGGGATAGACGGGGTTGGCAAGGGAACTCAACTTAACCTTGCGGCGAAGAAATTCGAGGATAGAGGTATACCGTACAAAATCATCGCTTTCCCGCGCTACGATAAACCATCGTCGTACTTTATAAAGCAATACCTGAGCCTTGAACATCCTTATGGGACTCCGGATGAAATCGGGCCGTATCGCGCCTCGCTTTTCTACGCGCTGGATCGTTATGACGCTTCTTTTGAAATACGGCGCTACCTGAACGACGGTTTCGTGGTCCTGGCCGACCGCTATACTGGTTCGAATGTCGGCCACCAAGGTGGAAAGATTGATGACGATGCCGAACGTACACGCTTCGTTGATTGGCTTTTTGATCTGGAATTTGAGCGCATGGAGATACCTAGGCCAGAGACGAGCATCATTCTATGGATTCCGCCGGAAGTAGCTTCGACCCGCGTCGAGTCGCGCGGCCGCAGTAAGGATGCACATGAGGTCGACCATGCCCATCTAAAGAAGGCTCAAGCTGCCTATCTTTGGGCAGCCAAGAATTACCCCGATTACTTCACTGCCGTTAAATGCTTTGACGAGGATCGGGAGTTAAGCGAAATCGAAGTCCATACTAAAGTGTGGAAAGTCATTGAAGATATCCTAAAAAAGTAACTGATGAGCCGTTTTGTGCCCACTATCGGGCTGGAGATTCACGCCGAACTTAAAACCGCGACCAAAATGTTCTGCGGTTGTGCGAATGATTCTGAAGAGCGGCACCCCAACATCAACGTCTGTCCGGTCTGTCTCGGCCATCCCGGCGTGCTTCCCACCATAAACCGCGAGGCGGTGCGGAAGGTTATCGCAGTAGGTTTAGCCCTGGGGGGCAAGATAGCAGAGTTCTCCAAGTTTGACCGCAAGAACTATTTTTACCCTGACTTGCCTAAGGGTTACCAAATCAGCCAGTACGATGAACCACTGGTGGTCGGCGGCTCGCTAAAAGGAGTTCGCCTGATACGTATTCACCTTGAGGAAGATACCGCGAGACTATTGCACCAGCTGCCTGGCACGCATGGGCGGGATCCTGACTCCAGTTACGTTGATTTCAATCGTTCCAGCGTGCCGTTGATGGAACTTGTTACCGAGCCAGACATAACCTCCGCGGAACAGGCATTGGAGTTCGCCAGAGAATTACAGCTTATTCTGCGCTATTTGGGCGCTTCCGATGCCGATATGGAAAAAGGACAAATGCGTGTTGAAGCGAACCTTTCGGTGGCCGAACCGGGCGGAAAGCTGGGTACGAAAGTCGAAGTTAAAAATCTCAACTCATTTCGTGCGGTTAGGGATGCAATTGCTTATGAAATTGATCGGCAATCAAAGATTTTGGATGGTGGCGGAACAGTTATCCAAGAAACGCGTGGCTGGGATGATCGTGGGGTTACCGTCTCTCAACGCATAAAAGAGGAGGCACACGATTATCGCTATATGCCGGAGCCGGATTTGCCGCCGCTTACGATAAATAGAGCGGAGGTTGAGGAGATAAAGTCCGATATTCCCGAATTGCCTGAGGCTAAACGAGACAGGTTTACAAAAGAATTTAATCTTGTGCCGGAGCAGGTCGCGTTGCTCACTGAAGACCAAGAAACAGCCTCTTACTTCGAAAAGACCGTATCCGAACTCGCCGCCGCAGGGGGTGACGGTAGGTCAACGGAGTTGGTCGCAAATTATTTCTTGAGCGACCTAAAAGGGCTGATGCAGAAAACCGGGATGGGCATCGGCGAACTCTCAGAGAAAATACCGCCGGTTAACTTCGCCCATCTGATTGCGCTTGTTGCCGCGGACAAAATTTCCAGCCGCACGGCCAAGGATATGCTCTCGAAGATGTTGGAGAAAGGTTTCGATCCTCACGAACTGCTCGAGACCGATAACCTTGGACAGGTTACAAATGAAAGAGAGCTTATGGAGATCGTCGAGAAAGTGATAAGTTCTGTGCCTAAAGCGGTTGAAGATTATAAAAAGGGTAAGATAAGCGCGATCGAAGCCCTGGTTGGTAGGGCTATGGGTGAGTTGAAGGGGCGAGGAAATCCCGAACTATTGCGTAAGCTTTTCGCGGATCATCTAGCCAAATAATGCCTTTATCGCGCCTGAACCAGGTCATCTGGCGCTTCGCGTAGTCCACGGTCCTCTTAACGATCAAGTTTGTAAGATCGTTCTTTGTAATCTCGCCGTCGATGTATCTCAAGGTTTCCTGATATTCAAAACCGAACTCTCGGATCCTTTTCTTATTGATTCCGCGGCGCAAAAGTTTTTTGGTCTCTTCAGTGAGGCCAAGTTTTATCATTTTCTTTACGCGTTTTTCGATTGCTTCTTTAAGTTCCCGTCCGTTTGTTGCGATCCCGATAATCTTAAAATCCGCCTGCGGCGCCGAAGTTTTTAGCGGTGGGACCTTACCCAAAGCTTGGGTAATTTCAATCGCCCGAATCAAACGACGTTTGTTTTTCTTATCAATATTTTGATAGCGCCGCCGATCTAGTTTGTAGAGTATTTTTGTAAGCTCGTCAGCAGATTTGTGTTCCAGTTCATTTCTCAATTTCGAATTTGGTTTCACGGCCGGTGCAGTAATTCCTTGAGTTACCGCCCGAACGTAAAATCCAGTTCCGCCGGCTACAATCGGCACACGCCCCCTCGAAATTATTTCTTTTATTTTCCTGTCGGCTAGACGCTTAAAATGCGCCACCGTAAAAATCTTCTTCGGATCGGCGATGCCCAAAAGGTAGTGGGGGATTCCGCCCATTTCCTTTTTAGTCACTGCACCGCTCCCTATTTCCAATCCACGATATATTTGTCTTGAGTCAGCAGAAACAACCTCGCCCCCGAAACGTTTGGCGATTTTAACCGCAAGGCTGCTCTTACCACTCGCAGTGGGTCCAATGACGACGATAACTTTAGGTCGGGCTTTTCTCATTTGACAGTCACGGCTATCTATTGTAGGAATCTATAAATGTGAAAGTGTAGCTTTTTATTAAAGGTCGTGAACTAGACAGCAACAGTTAATTAAACAAAAATGACTTGCCCAACGTGCGGTGGATTCGGTATGGTAGAGG
>DAIDBC010000026.1 GCA_027310265.1 Candidatus Colwelliibacteriota bacterium | reverse complement strand
GTAATCAGTGCGAGTTCCTCGGCAATTGCCGGCAGCACCTTTTCCTCGAATTGCTGGTTCTGGCGCATCCGGCCAACTCCCGCAGAGACTACGATTTTTTCTAGACGGTGGCGTTGCATTTTTTGCAGTATCTTTCTTTGTTCCCTTTCTCTGGTTTGCGGTAGCCGGTTTTTGACGGGCGGCCACAGGCCGGACAAACAAGCATAACATTGGCGGAACTTATCGGCAGCGGCAGTTTTACCTGCTGACCCTTCTCTCCGGCTCGTTTCGGGCGGATGGACTTTTGATGCAAGTTCATGCCCTCAATAATTATTTCCCGGCCATACGGAAACACACGGATAACCTTGCCGGTTTTGCCCGCATCTTTTCCTTTTAGAATCTGCACGTTGTCACCTTTTTTGATGTTCATCGCAATTTTTTAAACAATTTCTTGAGCGAGTGAAACAACTTTATCATAACCGCGCTCCTTTAGCTCGCGCGGGACGGGTCCGAAAATGCGAGTAGCTACCGGCTCGCCTTTATCGATGATCACAACCGCGTTTTCGTCAAAACGGACGTAACTGCCGTCTTTACGGCGAAGCGGGGCAGCGGTTCTTATAACCAACGCATGCACGATGTCCTTTTTCTTAAGTGGCTTTCTGGGTTCGGCAACCTGTACCGAAGCGATGATAATTTCACCTAAACGGGCGTAGCGTTTCCTTGTGCCGCCCAGAACACGGAAGCACCGTACTACCTTGGCTCCGGAGTTATCCGCCACCTTTAATATGGAGCGTTCTTGGACCATCTAGTTATTGTATGTTTCCGCAGTTTTCTCAATCTTAGAAATGATCCGCCAGCGCTTTTCACGGGAGAGCGGTCGGGTTTCTTCAATCATCACGCGATCACCAACTTTGTATGCATTTTTTTCATCGTGGGCCTTAAGTCTGGTCGTAACGGTGTAACGCTTTTGATATTTAGGGTGAAGCCTAACGCGGTTTACCTGAACCACGCGGGTTTTCGACATTCTGTCCGAAACCACTGTTCCTTCCAAACGACGCCTATTTTTAGTTTTAGGTTTATCCATTTTTGTTGTCTTTGGTCTTCTCGTTCAAATAGGTCATAATGCGGGCGATTTTCTTTCTGGTTTCGATTATCGTCCCGATATTCTTAACTTTGCCGGCGGCAAGGTCGAACTTAAAAACCCGTAGATCCTCGCGCGCATCAGATAAAGCCTTCTGTAGCTCGACAACGTTTTTGTCCCTCAATTTTCTCAATTCGTCGCGCTTCATTTTAGCTTTCGGCGGTTACCACCCTGGTTTTTATCGGCAGTTTGTGTCCGGCAAGCGTGAGCGCGCGCTTCGCGGTGTCGTCAGGAATACCATCAACTTCAAAGAGAACCCTCCCCGGCCGTACCGGAAAAACATAGTGATCAACAGTCCCTTTTCCACCGCCCATAGTCACTTCCGGCGGACGCTTGGTAATCGGTTTGTCCGGAAAGATGCGAATCCACAAACGCCCCTGACGCTTCATAAAATTGGTAACGGTGCGCCGCGCCGCCTCAATCTGGCGCGAAGTTATCCATGCCCGCTCCAGCGCTTGCAGGCCGTGCGAACCGTAGGCCACCGAGGTTCCGCGCGTTTCAACCAAACGCCCTTTAGAACGTCCCTTGTGCCATTTACGGTGTTTTACTTTTTTGGGAATAAGCATTCTATTTTTTGTCGAAAACTTCGCCAGTGTAAATCCAAACTTTTATACCAACCGTGCCGTAGGAGCAGAAAGCGGTTGCTTCGCCATAATCAACGTTGGCTCGGAGCGTAGAAAGCGGCAGTTTACCGCGGCTTAAATGTTCCGTGCGGGAAATTTCTGCGCCGTCCAGACGACCAGCAATTTCCACCTTTGCGCCTTGCACCTCGCGGTGTTGGAAGTAAGACTCAAGATGTTTTTTCATTGTCCGGCGGAACGGCATCCTCCGCTCCAAATCCCAGGCGATATTCTGCGCCGCCACCTGAGCTGAAAGCTCTGTACGTTTAAGTTCCTCGACGTTTAAACTCAAGCCGACTTTGGAACGCATAACTTTCTCAATTGCTTTAGTCAGCTCCTCAATCCCCTTCCCGCCGCGGCCGATAATCAAACCCGGTCGGCTGGCCTTTATCAAAATACGGTAGCGATCGCTCAAGCGCTCGATCTCGATTCGAGCAATGCCGGCCTGGCCAATTTTTTTCATGATCACTCCACGGATCTTCTCGTCTTCGGCAAGCCAAGCCGCCGCATACTTGGGCGAAAACCACTTTGCGTCCCAGCCCTTGATCACCCCCAAACGATATGAATCCGGTCTTACTTTGTGTCCCATTTTAGGTTCTAAATTGATTTGCGTCTGAAAACCCGCTTGAAGAAACCGGGCTTTCCGGAAGTTTTCTTCTGTTCCGCCTTGGCCTCCGGCGCAGTTTTGGCCTTAGTAGACTTGGACGGTTTCTTCTCTTTCTTCGGCTTCTTTTCGGCTTTAGATAGATCAAAGCGAACCGGTTTCGGCGAAGCCGACTCGCCAAGTATCAAGGTAACATGACTAAACTTCTTGTGAATCGGCGTTGTGCGGCCCATCGCCCGCGGTAATGCTCGCTTAAGCATCGGTCCTTCATCTACCATAATTGATTTCACTGCCAATATTTCAACCTTCATTCCCTTGCTCCTCGCATTCGCGACTGCCGAACGGATCAGTTTCACAAGCGGTCCGGACGGCCTTGCCGGATGCAGGGTCAGTTGAGCCAAAGCCTCTTCAACCGGCATTCCTTTAATCAGGTTAGCAACCCTGCGCACCTTCCTGGGAGCGATGTGCAGATTACGTAATTTAGCTTTGTTTTCGGTTGCCGCCATTTAATTGCTACTTCTTATTATTAGTTTCGGTTGCAGTTTTGGCCGCTACAGCAGCAGCTTTGCCGGCTTCGGCCGCCTTCAGCTCCAGTTCTTTTTGAATCTTGCCGCCGTGCCTTACAAACTTGCGTGTTGGCGAAAATTCACCCAGACGGTGTCCGACCATTTCCTCGGTAACGGTTACTGACACAAAGTCCTTGCCGTTGTGCACGCCGAAAATAAAACCAACCATCTCGGGAGATATTTCGGAATCCCTGCTCCAGGTCTTGATTACCGTTTTGGCGTCTGGTTTCAGACCTGAGATTTTCTTTAACAGGCGGGGGTCGACGTACGGTCCTTTTTTGCTGCTTCGGCTCATTTTATTACTTACGGCTTTTTCTAACACGACGGGAAACAATAAGTCTCGCGGAATACTTTCTGCGACGGCGAGTTTTATGACCGCCGGTGACTTTGCCCCACAGCGTCTTGGGGCGTTTGGTGCCGCGAGGCTGGCGACCTTCGCCGCCTCCATACGGATGGTCCACCGGGTTCATCGCTGTCCCTCGGACAGTAGGCCGGATACCCATTAACCTGCTCCGGCCGGCCTTGCCGATCGAAACCAGATTCCAATCCGGATTGGAGGTCTGCCCAACCGAAGCAAAATTATCCCAAAGAACTTTTCTCACCTCACCGGAAGGCATCTTCAGATGGGTGTAGCCAGATTCTTGTGCCAAGACCTGGGCTTGGTTGCCGGCGCTACGCACGATTTGTCCGCCTCTGCCCGGGTGAAGTTCGATATTATATACGCCGTAACCAACCGGGATATTCTTAAGCGTTAAACGGTTACCTGGTTTAGGTGCAGCGTCAACAGCGGTCATAACCGTTTCTCCTACTTTTACTCCCTCGGGGGCAAGGTGATAACGACGGTCACCGTCGCGGTAGAGCACCTTCATGATGAATGCGCTGCGATAGGGATCGTATTCTAAAGTTTCAATTTTGGCTGGGATATTTAATTTGGCCTGGCGAAAATCGACTGCCCGATACAGCCTTTTTACTCCGCCGCCTTGATGGCGCATAGTGATGCGACCTTGATTATTGCGACCCGCGGAGCGTTTTATCCCTTTGGTCGCTCGCTTCATCGGCTTTGCATTGGAAAGCACGCCGTAGTGAACGACGCTCATCGAACGCCTAGAAGGGGTATATGGTCCGTAACGTTTAATCATTTTTTGCTAAAATCCGCAGCATCTTCTCTTTATTGCGGTAAAATGTCAATTTTCTCGCCGCTTTTCAGGGTCACAATCGCCTTTTTATATGCACCTTTTTCGGTCGTTCTTTGCAGGCCTCGGCCGTAGTGGGCAGGAACGTTCACGATATTTACCTTAAGGACATGTACGCCGTAAATCCGACCAAGCGCCTCTTTTATTTGCTTAGTTTGCGCGTCTTTATCTACGACGAAGACATACTTACCGCTCTCGGCCAGCATTGCAGCTTTCTCGGTAATCCACGGTTTCTTGATGACGGTGAATTTATTTTGTGGCATGGTAGTGCTTTTCGATTACCGGCAATGCCTCTTTCTCAACCAAGATAAGCTTGTGCTTTAAAAGATCGTAAACGTTCAGAGTCTTAGGGTCGATGACCTTAGTCTCGTTCAGATTGCGGCTAGCGCGAGGAATTTTTTCACCGCTAGCAACTATTGCGACGTTCAAACGTTTCGAGGAAAGAAGTTTTTCTAAAATACCGGCTACTATTTTGGTTTTCGGCTCGGTAAGGCCGAAAGCATCGACAAATTTTATTTCGTTATCCCGCAGCCTGCGCGATAGGACGGCGAAGATCGCTTTCTCGCGCATCTTTTTATTCAACTTCACACTGAGATTGCGCTCGGGGTTGGGACCATGCGTCACTCCGCCTTTGCGCCATAAGGGGGATCTAATCGAGCCGTGCCGTGCCCGGCCGGTACCTTTCTGCCGCCACGGTTTTTTCCCGCCACCAGAAACCTCGGCACGATTCTTGACGTGCGCGGATAAGCCACGCGAATTGGCGAGTTGGGTGGTGAGCGCCTGATGTACCAGATCCGCGTTCCAGCGGACACCGAAAACACGCTCTGGCAAATCCACCGTTCCGACTTTCTCGTTTTTGTTGTTGTACAAATCCGCTTTCATCTGTCCGTCTATTTAGAATTCTTTGCCGGCGATATTTCGATAGTCGTGCCCCTCGCCCCCGGAACTGCGCCCTTCAACGAGATAACTTTCTTGTCCGCATCAATATCAACCACGGTCAAGTTTTTGAGCGTAACGCGGTTTCCGCCCATCCGTCCGGCCATCCGCGTTCCCTTGATCACCCGCTGCGGAGCGGTTGCACCGATAGACCCCGGAGCGCGCCAGCGGTTTTTCTGGCCGTGAGTCTTCGGCCCGCCACCAAAGCCGTGGCGTTTAACCACCCCCTGAAAGCCGCGGCCGCGGGACTTGCCGCTAACCATAACCAAATCGCCGGACTTAAAATCAATATTATCAACTCCGGATGGCACCTCGACCAGCGTAACCGGAAGGGCAATGTCGTCCTTCCAAACCTGGGTCATCTTAATTTTTTTACCTTTCACAGCCATTTTCACAAATAAAACAACCGAGGAGGTCGGCTGTTTAAACCTGTCCCCGTTCTAATGCGGGGAACCGTTCGCTCCTTACATCAAACGCGCTCCCGCTATTGCAGGACGGAGGTTTGTGCAACGGTTATTGGCGTTGCGGACCGCGTCGTAACGCGGGTCCGGAACAACCCAATATTACACCATCTTTATCTCAATATCAACACCGGCAGGCAGGTTCAAATCCCGAAGAGACTCGATTATCTTCGGAGCCGGTTTCAATATATCAATCAGGCGCTTGTGGATGCGCATTTCAAACTGCTCGCGCGACTTCTTATGCACGAAAGTGGAGCGATTCACGGTGTAACGCTTGAACTCGGTGGGTAAGGGCAACGGACCCACAACCGTCGCGCCAAGACGTTGCATCGCTTCGATAATTTGACGGCAGGAATTATCAGCCAGACGATGGTCGTAAGACCTGATCCTCAGGCGCAACTTGCCGTTATCTACCGATTCCTTTGCCTTCGCCATTATTGTGTTCGAAATGTGCTCGCGAAGTTTTTAGAAGCGACCCCGCCTGAAGCGGGGTCGCTTGCTTAAATGCTTACTTAAGAATCTTGGTTACAACTCCCGCTCCGACCGTTTTACCTCCTTCACGAATTGCAAAACGCTGTTTTTCTTCAAGGGCAACTGGGGCGACAAGCTTCACGATAAATTTAACCGTGTCGCCAGGCATAACCATTTCAGTGCCCTGCGGAAGAGTAATTTCACCCGTAACGTCAGTAGTGCGGATATAAAACTGCGGCTTGTAACCTCCGAAGATCGGGGTGTGACGGCCGCCTTCCTCTTTGGAAAGGATATATACTTCAGTCTCGAATTCAGTGTGCGGCGTAACCGAACCGGGCTTGGCGATAACCTGACCCCGCTCTACATCTTCCTTTTTCAGACCTCTCAAGAGAATACCGATATTGTCTCCGGCAATCCCTTCATCCAATGTCTTCTGGAACATTTCGATTCCAGTGATAACCGTCTTTTGGGTAGGACAGAGGCCGATAACCTCAATCTCGTCGTTCACCTTGATTTTACCACGTTCTACGCGGCCGGTTACGACCGTGCCACGACCTTCAATTGAGAAGATATCTTCAATCGGCATAAGGAACGGT
>DAIDBC010000014.1 GCA_027310265.1 Candidatus Colwelliibacteriota bacterium | reverse complement strand
GTACAATACGAGTGGTGGCAGTGGTGGCCCTCCGGGGGGCGGACACCCATTCAGCTACAACTATGGTGGCGGAGGTGGCGGAAATTCAACCAGTGCAGGAGGCGGTGCTGGGCAAGGTGGTGGAGCATCGGGTGCAAATGGTACAGCGACTAGTATACAAAATACGACGTGGTAAATAGGCTTACTATGTGTCTACAACTTCTCCCTGAAACTCCCCAGTTCGTCTTCTTTCAAAAGGGCTTCGAGGCGCTGCCGAAGCTGGTGGTGGGAGTGATACCTACATAGTGCAGAAGAACACAATATTCTAGTTGTTCAAAGTAGTTTGAACACGTGCCACCAGTTGTCGATATATTCTGGGCGACGGTTCTGATATTTGAGATAATAAGCGTGTTCCCAGACGTCCAGGCAGACAAGCGGAGTGTGTCCTTGGCTTAACGGCGAATCTTGGTTGGCGGTTGAATAAACTACAAGTTTGCCCGCGCCGTCACGTACTAACCAGGCCCAGCCGCTGCCAAAACGTGATGCAGCGGTATCGCTGAAAAGTTTTTTGAATTCTTCAAAAGAGTTGAAAGTTTTAGTGACCTCCTCGGTAAGTTTTTGGTCAATTTCTTTTTTAGGACCCATCATTGTCCAGAAGAAAGAATGGTTAACATATCCGCCGCCATTGTTGCGGATGGCGTTTCGGTCAGCGTCGCTTACCTGCAACTTGTCCAAATCTTTCAGCAAATCTTCCGCCTTTTTCTCCTGCAGTTCTGGATATTTGTCTAGCACGCCGTTTAATTTATCGACGTAGGCCTGATGATGTTTGGAGTAGTGGATCTCCATCGTCTTCGCGTCTATATACGGCTCGAGCGCGTCGTAATCGTACGTAAGCGTGGGTAAAGCGTGTTTCATTTCTACATATTATACCTGATGTCGGTTATAATTGTTTCAATGCTTTTGAAAATACTTGTGCCGGTCTATACTTGGCTCCCCACAATATTCTTCTGGGGGGTGTTTATATCGGCGTCCGCCGCCTACATCTGGCGCAGTAAATTGTCGCTCGCGCGCTGGTCTAAAGTAATGATTGCAGTAACCGCGTTCTATTATCTGGCCTATGCTGCGGTTGCTACCGCCCTTCAGTATTATTCTTGGAAAGGCAATGCTTTAGCAGCGAAACTCCTGGCTTCACCGATCAGTTCAAATGCGCAGGATGCCACTTTTTGGGGCAAGTTTCCTGCAATTGCTAACAGTAAACTGGGCTATTTTGTTTTTTACAGCTGGAGCCATTTCTGGTTTGACGCATTACTTGCCATCTTGGGCGGCGTAGTTTTCTGGATAATCTTGCGCAGCCTCAAGAAATATAAAGAGCGTTTCTTCGAAGACGGAGAGGTGGAGTTGGGGACATTGACCGCGATGATGGCCGGCTGGCCGCAGTTCGTGGCTTTTGTGCCCTTCGTCTTTATCGCGGTGGTGGTTATTTCGATAATACGGATGGCTTTCTTTAAGGAAGCCTATACCACCCTCGGTATCCCGATGCTTTTGGCGGTGCTCGCAACCTATATTTTCTCAACTGAGCTGGCCTGGTTGCTTATAAAACTCAACCCCTAGCTAGAGAGAAGACTTTAATCCGGTTTTTTGCGCAGGAGCGAGAGCACGAAAATCCCCGCTGCCACGGTGACAATCGTGGGCCCGGTCGGAAGATTAAAGTAACTTGCGCCGAGCAATCCCGCAAGAACGCTAAACACCGCGATTACCGCGCCGATTACGATCATTCCACGCATACTCCGCGCGAGATTTTTTGCTACCGCCGCCGGGATTATTACCAGCGAGCCCATCAACAACACACCAACAAAACGCAATCCCAGGAGAACGGTTGCGACGAGCGCAAGCAAAAAATAGAGGTTAAGCCGGTCGGTCGCGATTCCGGAAGTTTTGGCCAGTTCCGGTGAAAGGATGGAGAGGGTAAGTTCGTGCCGTTTCATGAGCAGGAAGATTATGATGATTGCAATGATTGCCAGACCAACGAAGAATTCGACGGGAGCGACACTGGAATAGTTCCCCAAGAGCGCATCAATCAGTTCTTCACCGGAAGTAATCAAACTGCCCACGGCAAGCGCCAGCGAAAACACCACGCCGATCAGCGTTTCGGTTGAGATGCCCGTTCTTTTTTCGAAACTCCAGATTAGGAGCGCGCCAACTAAAAGCGCGGCACCGGCACCGATCAAGGGGTTGATTTTGAGAATCAACGCGAGGCCCAATCCCGGCAGGGCGATGTGTGAAATTGGGTCAGAAGCAAGTGCCATTCGCCGCATTACCGCAAAAGCACCCAGTATTCCGGCCGCCACCGCGGTAGAGAGCGCTAAGAGAATATAATAAGGATTATTGACGATGAACGTGAGCATGGTCGCTGTGATGGTGTTCGTAATGTTTCCGGGGCGTGCCGTATAGCTTGTTCAAGGTGTCAGTCGAGAGTATTTCTTGTGGAACGCCAAAACAGAGCTGTTGTTTATTCAAACAAAGCACTTTGTCAGCGTAACGGTACACCAAACTCAAATCGTGCGAGATGACGAGTGTTGTCAAGTGATGTTCGTCTTCGAGGTGATGGAGTGTTTCATAGATTTGTTCTTCGCTGGGGGAGTCAACCGACGCAGTTGGTTCATCGAAAAGTAGAATGTTCGGATTCCCAATAAGTGCGAAGACTATTAAGATTCTCTGTAGTTGTCCGCTGGATAGTTTGGCGAGTGGACGTTTCAAAATTGATAGCTGCAGGCGAACCACTTCGAGTAAACTTTTCACTTCAGCGGGATTGGAGTGCAGAACATGGATTTTGGTGTCAAGGAATTCCTGCACAGTGAGGGGCAATGCGCGCTCGATCACGAGCCGCTGCGGAACGTAGCCGATTCTGGCATCGCCGGCCCATTTTATCTCTCCCTGATAGGGGATGGTCCCCAAAAGTGCGCGGAAAAGCACTGTCTTACCGGCACCGTTTGGGCCGATGATTGCGAGACTGTCCTCGCGCTCGACGTTGAAACTTACGTTTTCCAGCACCACCGCGTTATCAAAGCGGACGCTTAGACCTTTAACTTCCAAAACTTTCATTTGTTGCCGTTGGGATTCAGTCCAAGTATAATTGAAACGTTTTTACGGCGCCACCTTGCCGGAGTAGCTCAATGGCAGAGCAATACTTTCGTAAAGTAGAGGTTGGAGGTTCGACTCCTCTCTCCGGCTCCAGATTCCTGTTATAATTAAGATATGAAAATAGGGTTTTTTGAACTAGAGGGCTGGGAAGAACCGGCGATACGTTCCAACTTTCCGAACGCCGAGTTAGCGTTGGAGAAGAATAAGATCGACGACCTAAACGTTCCCGCAGCGACAGACTTCGACGTCATCTCTGTTTTTGTTGATTCGCGTATTACCAAGGATGTTCTTGCGCGTTTCCCGAATCTGAAACTTATCGCCACGCGCTCCACTGGCTACGATCACGTTGACATTGCTGCCTGTAACGAGCGCGGGGTTATGGTCGCGTATGTTCCGGGTTATGGCGATAATACCGTCGCCGAGTTCGCTTTCGGATTGCTGCTATCCCTCATCCGTAAAATCTACAAGGGAATTGACCAGATAAAGGGAACCTGTTCGTTCTCATTGGAGGGCATGCGCGGGGCGGATTTGAAAGGCAAGACAATTGGTGTAATCGGCACCGGCCGCATCGGCAAGGAAGCGGTGAAAATTGCTAAAGGATTCGGTATGAACGTGGTTGCTTTCGATCCGATGCCGGATGCGGCCTACGCCACCTTGATGGGCTTCAAGTATGCCGCGACGCTTGAGGAACTGTTGGGAAGTTCAGATGTGATAACAATTCACTGTCCGCTTACGTCGCAGACCACGCATCTCATTAACGAGAACAACATTAAGTCCATTAAACGCGGCGCTTACCTTGTAAACACCGCGCGTGGGGGGATTGTTTCAACTGAGGCGCTAGTTTCAGCGCTAAACGATGGTATTCTCGCCGGAGCGGCGGTAGATGTGTTAGAGGAAGAGGGCGAGCTGCAGGAAGAACTGACGTTCTTAGCCAAAGGACATCCGAAAGAGGGCGAACTGCAGACGCTTTTGCGGAATCACATTTTGATGAAGATGCCGAACGTGTTAATCACACCGCATATGGCGTTTGATTCCACCGAGGCGCTCGGACGCATCCTGGATACTACCTTTACGAACGTTAAGGGATTCATCTCTGGTGCGCCCGTTAATATTGTTCGTAGTCAATAGTGGAAGATGAAAAAAGACGAATCTTTGGATTTGCAAGAGCTTACTCGCCGCTTAGGCGAGCGGCTTTGATATCGCGGGTAAACGATTGAAGCTACGCGATCTGGAGTTTGAAATCTCCGATCCGGACATTTGGAAAAACAATCGCGAGGCCGCGGAGGCCAAAAGCAAAGAGGCTGGCATGTTGCGCGACCTGATCGGTCGTTTTGAAAAAATAGATTCTCTCGCCAGCCTGCAAAAATTTGAAGCCGACCTTTTGTTTTCCGGCAAGTACGATAACCTTTCTGCTACCGTCTCAGTCTATCCGGGCGTGGGAGGCGATGACGCGGCCGATTGGGCAAGGATGCTTCTTGTGATGTATGCACGATACGCCGAGATGCGAGGTTGGAAAGCGTCCGAGGTGGATGAAGGGACGATCGAAATCAAGGGCAGGCAAGCTTACGGATTTCTAAAAAGAGAAACGGGCGTGCATCGTCTAGTCAGAATCTCACCTTATGACGCCAAGGGCCTGCGGCATACTTCGTTTGCACTGGTGGAAATTTTGCCGGTTCTGCCACCGACTGATATCGAGAAGTTCAAAATTCCGGAGAGCGATCTTAAATGGGAGTTTTATCGTTCGAGCGGACCGGGCGGGCAGAATGTGAACAAAGTTGAGACGGCGGTAAGGGTCGTTCATGCCCCTACCGGGTTTACCGCCGCTTCGCAGGTAGAGCGTTCGCAAGCGCAGAATAGGACAAGAGCGCTTGCGATTTTAACCGCTAAATTGGTCCGTCTGATGGAAGAAAAAGAAGCCACAGAGCTCTCCGAGTTGAGGACAAAGGTTAAACCGGAATGGGGCAATCAGATCCGTTCCTATGTTTTGCATCCCTACAAACTGGTTAAAGACCACCGTACCGGAGTCGAGGTCGCGGACGCGGCAGGGGTTCTAAACGGCGATTTGGAGGCCTTTATTGAAGCTGAACTTCGTCTCTGATAAAATCACCTTGCGATGATACATTTCCAGAACGTTTCCAAGGATTATAACAATCATCACGCCCTAACGGACGTAACTTTCAAGATTGTGCCAAAGGAGTTCGTCTCCATTGTCGGCCGGTCCGGAGCCGGAAAGTCAACCATCGTAAAACTATTAATCGGAGAAGATAAACCCACCAAGGGCAGGGTTATTTTCGGACACTACGACGTGGGCAAACTGAAATCCCGGGAACTGCCGCGGTTAAGGCGGCACATCGGCACGGTTTTTCAGGATTTCAAACTGCTGCCGAGCAAGAACGTTTACGAAAATATAGCCTTTGCGCTCGAGGTAGCCAGCCGCCCGGAACACGAGATATACGATTACGTGATGGAAGTATTGGATTTGGTTGATTTGCGAGGCAAGGTCAAGAACTTTATGAACGAGCTCTCCGGCGGCGAAAAACAACGGGTGGCGATTGCGCGCGCGATGGTCAACCGTCCCGACGTGATTGTGGCTGACGAGCCGACCGGCAACCTTGATCCGGTAAATACCATGGGCATCATCAGTCTTCTAACCAAGATAAACGAACTGGGCACGACTGTGATTCTCGCGACGCACAATAAAGATATTGTGAACCAACTGGGCCGGCGCGTACTGGTGGTTGAGGACGGCCGCTTGGTAAGGGATGAGGAAAACGGACGCTATTCGGTGTAAAATAATTGTAGGGTAAGTTATGGCTACCACGCTTTATCGAGTCATTAAACACGGCTTCCAAAATTTTTGGAGGCAGCGCTTGCTTTCGGTCGCGACACTTCTTGTTATTCTACTTGCGCTGCTGGTTTTCGAAGGACTGATGATTTTTAATACCGTTTCGAACAAGGCCTTCGACACCATTCAAGACAAAATCGACGTAAGCGTTTATTTCAAGACCACCGCTCCGGAAGACGATATTTTACGCATCAAGCAATCACTGGAAGGACTATCGGAAGTAAAAAGCGTGGACTATATTTCCCGGGACAAGGCGCTGGATACTTTCAAAGCTGCCCACGCGAACGACCAAACTATCAGCCAGGCAATTCAACAGCTTGGTGAAAATCCACTGGAGGCCTCCTTAAACGTCAAGGCCAAAAATCCGTCCCAGTATTCGGTGATTGCCTCATATTTACAGAACGACTCATTGAAGGACTTGGTGGATAAGGTTAGCTACCAGCAAAACCAGGTTGTGATCGAGCGGCTGGCCAAGATCGTGAATATTGGACGGCAGGGTGGTCTCGCGCTTACCGCCATCTTCGCGTTTCTCGCGATTCTGGTCGCTTTTAACACTATCCTGCTTGCGATTTACTCCAACCGCGAGGAAGTGGAGGTGATGAGATTAGTCGGCGCATCCGATATGTTTATCCGCGGGCCGTATATCGTGGAAGGCGTCATCTACGGCGTCATCTCGGCGGTGTTGAGCCTCGCGATTACAGCGCCGCTCGTCTATTTCGTTTCACCGTATCTTAGAGTGTTTATCCCCGGGATGGATCTTATTTCTTACTTCACTTCGAATATATTCAAGATTCTCGGCTACCAGCTTCTCTTCGGAACGATTATCGGCGTGGTGTCGAGTCTGATTGCGATTCGCAGATACTTAAAGACCTAGCGCTTTTCCCACGCTCGCTAGTTTAATTTTCCCCTCGCGGATGAGGCCTAATTTTTTGCCGTGCATACGGATCACAGTCGAGGGTGGGGACTTTTTGAGCCGGCCGCCGTCGATGTACAAGTCCGGTTTTGCGGCAAAGTAGGCGAGTTGCCTCTTTACGGCTGATAGAGTGAAACAGCCTGACTTTCCCGAAATATTCGCGGAAGTAGATATGACTGGTGCCCCGGCGCACCGTGCGATCGCTGAAGCCAGGCGGTTGGATGAGAAGCGCACAGCGACGTATTTCGAACCCAATGCACGTTCAATCTTCGCCGATTTAGTTTTCAAGATAAGCGAGAGCGGTCCTGGCCAAAAGCGTCGCGCGAGTTTTAATTCCAATTTGGAGAGTTCAAAGTAACGCTGTGTCTGATTAACACTCCCCACGATCACCGGCAGTAGTTTCTCGGCCGGGCGTTTTTTGATCTTAAAAATTTTCTTAACTGCCTCGCGGTCGGTTGCAAGCGCGCCCAAGCCGTATAATGTTTCGGTGGGATAGACTATAACCCCACTTTCCTTTAAGACTGAAACTGCTTCTTTTACTTTATCTTTTGGCATTTGGGGCAAATCCATGTTCCGCGGTTGCCGACCACGATGCGTTGTATTCTGGAGCCACAACGCAGGCAGCGACCACCTTTACGCCCATAAACTTTAACGTAGTCCTGGAACTTTCCTGATGTTCCGTCGGGGTGCTTCCAATCCCTTAGAGTAGTGCCGCCGGCTCTGATGCCGCGTTCCAGCACTTTCTTTAAGGCCGAATGCAGTTTCTTTATGTCCGCCATTTTTAATCTTTCTACTGGTTCTTTTGGATGGATCCCGGCCTCCCATAGGGTTTCGTCCGCCACAATGTTGCCGATGCCGGCAAACAAATTTTGTCGCATCAGGAGCGGTTTTACCATCCCACGATGCGAACGCAGCCGTTTCTCAAACTTTTTGTATCTTAAACCTCGCGCATCCGGCCCAAGCGTGGAGAAATAACTTTCTTTCATTATTTCTTCCGGACTGCCGTACCAGATCACACCGAATTTGCGTGGATCATTGAAACGTAATTCCGTGCCGTCAGTGAATTTAACAGTAGCGCGCACGTGTTTATTTTCTTGATCGATTACGTTTCGCTTCGGCGCTATGTACAACCGGCCGCTCATTCGCAGATGGAAAACCATGAGGCGGCCACTGAAGTCAACAAACAACGCTTTACCGTGCCGCCATATTTTCGAAACTTTTCGCCCCTTGATGTTGCGTGAGACACAAGCTGCGTTTTTGGCAATTTTTAACCCCCGCGGCCAGCTGCTTGTAAAACCGCTCGCGATCTTGCCGATGAGCGGCTTAAGTTTTGTTTTCACGGTCTCAACTTCCGGTAATTCCGGCATGGTTAGAACCTATAGAATTAGCCTGGATATTACAACAGCGATAGCGGCAACGATTAACTGCGATGCGATTCCGTAGGGGAATGCATCTAAATTCTTCCCGGCGTGCGCCCAGTTGTGCAGTTTTTGCAGGGTCGTAAGCGGCTCACGGCGTATTTTGAAGTAGACAAATTGCAGCGCGTCGGGCAGGACTCCGCCCACCGCTCCAGCAAGCAGCGGAAGCGAGTTATAGACCAGATTGTCGAGGCTGGTTCCTTGGAAGAGAAGCAAGGACAGGACCATCCCAAGGGCGAAATCCAGGCCGGTGCGGGCTAAGTCGCCCGCAAACTTGCGGTTGATGACCATATCGTCTTCCATGGGGCCGTCGCGATGCACCATGGAAGCCAAGTTGTATTGCCAGTGCGGTATCGCATCAATCGCGAAATGGCTTATAAATCCGGCGACAATTGCTCCTAGGGGGTTGGGGATCAGTCTTCCGACGGCGGCGCCGACAATAGCGTGAGTTCCCAGAATCATATTGATTTGAAGTACAATTATAATAATGAGTGAACCCATATTCGTAGTCAAAGCCTCCGGCGAGCGCGAGCCGTTTTCTGACGAAAAGTTACGGAGGTCGCTAGAGCGCGCCGGCGCGCCGGCGAAGGTGATCGACAACATCTCCCAACATTTGCAGACTGAGTTGAAAAACGGCATGACCACCGCAGATATTTACCGGCACGCCTTCACGATACTGAAACAAGAAGGCCGTCACTTCGCCGCGCGTTATAGTCTGAAGAAGGCGATTATGGAATTGGGGCCGACCGGCCATCCTTTCGAGAAATTTGTAGGTGAGATCCTGAAGGAGCAGGGTTATAAAAACGTGGAGGTCGGGAAAATCGTCCAAGGGATTTGTGTTGCCCATGAAGTGGATGTGGTAGCGGAAAAGGATGATCGCCGCATAATGGTTGAATTGAAATTCCATAACACCCCGGGGGCAAGGACCGACGTGAAGGTCGCCCTCTACGTCCAGGCGCGTTTTGAGGATATCGACAAGGAGTGGCGCCGTGAGCCCGGCCACGGGCTCCAGCTCCACGAAGTATGGCTTATGACCAATACCAAGCTGACCTCGGAAGCGATTGCTTACGGCAAGTGTGCGGGGATGAAGGTTGTGGGCTGGAGTTATCCTACCGAAGGCAGCCTGCAGCATTTAATTGAGCGTTCTGGATTACACCCGATAACCTCACTTACCACTCTCAGCCGCGCCGAGAAAACGCAGCTCTTAGAAAAAGGAGTTGTGATCTGTAAAAATATTGAAAGTAACAGAGCAATAGTGATGTCGCTCGGGATAAGCGAAACTAAATTTAACGGGGTCGTAAAAGAAGCGCGCGAACTATGCGCCGAAAGGCCGTTATAAGATAAAATAAAATCGAACATGTTTGATCTAAAAGGTAAAGTTGCACTGGTGACCGGCGCGCGGCGGGGGATGGGCAAGGCCGATGCGCTTGCGCTCGCATCCCAGGGCGCAAAAGTCGCGGTGACGGACATTGATCTTGCAGAGTGCCAAGCAGTAGTTGATGAAATAAAGTCCAAGGGTGGGGAAGCCGCTGCTTTCAAGTTGGATGTCGCAAGTGCAGTGGAGGTTGATCAAGTTATGACTGCGGTTGTGGCGCAGTTCGGGAGATTGGACATCTTAGTCAACAACGCCGGCATCTATGCGCCGAAAGCGACTTTAGATTTGACCGAAGTGGATTGGGATAAAACCATCAACATAAATCTGAAAGGACAGTTCCTGTGCGCTAAGCGTGCTGCAGTCGAGATGGCCAAGAACAAGTGGGGCCGGATCATAAACATTGCTTCCATTGCCTCGGGTCAGGTTGGAGTGGGCCTAGCCGGCGGTGCGCACTACACTGCTTCTAAGGGTGGCGTTCTGGGAATGACCGAGACGCTGGCTGACGAATGGGCTTCGCTGGGTATTAATGTGAATGCGATTGCTCCCGGCGGGATAGATACGCCGATGGTCAGCTCCTCCGGTATGACCAAGGAACAGGCCAATGCATTTTTCGAGTCCAAAGTGCCGCTGAAGCGCATCGGCCGGCCAGAAGAAGTGGCCGCAGCAGTAGTCTTCCTCGCCTCCGAAGAAGCAAGTTATATAACTGGCGCGACACTCTACGTTGACGGCGGCTGGCTTGCCGCTTAGTGTAAGACCGTGACTAAACCAACAATCATCACAAACAACATCTCCTTTAATACCGGGGCCGGTTTTGTATTGAAAGACATCTCGGCGAGTTTTGGCGCGGAAAAGATTGGTTTGGTCGGTAAGAACGGTATCGGCAAAACCACCCTTTTGAGATTGCTGGTGGGCGAGCTGCACCCTACTAGGGGCAAAATAGAGCGGACGGCACATATAGCTTATCTCCCCCAGCTTCACAAATTGAATCTCAGCAAACGGGTATCCGACATCGTTGGCGTGAAAGGTCCGGAGAAATTTGTCGAACTCGGCATAAAGCATATCAAACCGGACCGGATGCTCGGCAGCTTGAGTGGCGGCGAGAGAACCAAGGTGTTGCTTGCTGGCTTACTGGCCTCAAACCCCGACTTCCTTATTTTCGATGAACCGACCAATGATTTGGATTTCGTGTCGCGCGAGGTTGTTTACAGTTTAGTTAAACGCTGGAAAGGCGGCCTCTTGGCGGTGAGCCACGATCGCAAGTTGCTGCGGTTGATGGATAAAACCATGGAACTCTCGGAGCAGGGATTGAGAACATACGGCGGCAATTATGATTTTTATAAAACGCAGAAAGATTTGGAGGACGCAGCCGCTGCAAGAAATTTGGTGCATGCCAGGGAGGAGATGAAAATGGTAGAAAAACAGGCCAAGACTACCGAGGAACGCCAACGCGAACGGTTGAAACAGGGAAAGGAGCGCCGGGAAAAGATCGGGATGTCGCGGTTAGAACTTGGGCACATGAAGGAGACAAGCGAGAGAACAACCGGCCACCTTCGCAAAGTGCATATCCAAAGAGTGGAGGACGCAAAGCGGGTACTAGAAGAGGCTAGATCTAGAATACCGGCCGAAAATAGGATTAGAGTAGACCTCTCTAAAACAGAAGTGCCGAGCGATAAGCTCGTTGCAGTCCTGAGAAAAGTCGGGTTTTCGTACCCAGGCTCCGAACCCTTATTCGATGACTTTAGTCTTGAGA
>DAIDBC010000006.1 GCA_027310265.1 Candidatus Colwelliibacteriota bacterium | reverse complement strand
AGCCACACCACATCATCACCGCTAAGATGATGAGAACCAGCCGGCAGGGTATAACCACTTACCGCATCAGTCACGGCCTCGGGCAATGTCATATCCAAACCGCCTAAGGCATCCACCGCACGATTTATTATCCCCAAATCTACCACCACGAACTTATCGGCGGGGACGCCGGTGATTTCGGGAACTTTTTGCAGTAGCGCTGGAATTTTGTTTCTCACCACCGCTTCGTTCACTTTGAAGGTCTCTCCGCCGAAATTACCGTAAAGATCGCGGGGGATGGATATCATCTCCACGGCATTTGCGGCGGACACGTATTTTATAAGCACGATCGCATCGGCCAAGTCGCGGGCTTCATTCCACTTCCCGCCCTCGCTGCCGCGGCCGGCTTTCCCCAAAACCAATATAGTTACGTCCCCGCTCACATTTGGATCGTTGGTGGTAAGAACCGTAAAGGCCCGCGCGCCCCAGAGAAACATCGCAAAAACCGCGAGAAATACAAAAAGTATGGCGGCGTAAAGTAAACGCCTTAACATCTCAACATTATTTATCCCCAGCAAGAGTGTAGAAGTTTTCGAAAAGCTTGGCTACTAAAATTGGCCCCGTCCCGCCGGGGGTTTTGGTATATTTGATGTTTTTGTCGTCCGCTCCGGCCGGGTCGAAATCACCTATCGTCTTCCCTTCGGCGGTGCGATTAAAACCGAAATCAATTACCACTGCGCCTTCTTTAAGGTGTTTTGCGCCGAACAAGCCGGGGTGACCGGCACCACTTATAACAATATCGGCGTCGCGCAAACGGGAATAGATATCTTTCACAGCGCTATCAAGCACAATCAATTCCGCCACTCTGTTTTGCAACCAAAACCCCACTGGTTTCCCGATTAAGAAGCCCGCGCCCACCATAACGACTGTGAGATCGCGGAGATTGCGCTGCTCCAGCTTCAAAATCTCCTCTACCACCCCCACTGATGGCGGCACAGCCAAACTGCGACCAGTATAGAAGCCGCCGAGCGCCGACTCGCTTAAAAAATCGACGTCTTTTTCTTTCGGGATAGCATTCAAAACGTAATGTCGGTTTATCGCTTCCGGTAGCGGCAACTGGACAATAAAACCGCCGCAGGTCTTTGGACCAGCCAGACGACCGATCTCGCGGCGCAATCCATCGGTCGTAATCGTACTCGACAATCTATACAGCCGAAATTCTATTCCTAGCTCAACCGCAGTTCTTTCTTTTTGTTTAAGAAAATTCAGTGAAGCCGGGTCGTCGCCTACCAAAACCGCCCCAAAAAACTTATCCGGCTTAGATAATTTTTCTAGCCGTTCGGTAATCCCCTCTGCGATGCTTTTGCCATCAATCACCATCCCTCCAGAATCTCCGGCAGAGTATCTTCACCTCTTGTCTAACATTCTTGTTATCTCTGAGAACCGCATCAATGAGTTGCGCTACCTTTTTCATCTCTTTTTCTTTCATACCCCGCGAGGTCAAAGACGGGCTGCCTAGACGGATACCGGAGGGATCCATTGGCGGACAGGGATCGTAGGGAATGGTATTTTTATTCACGATAATACCGTTACCCTCCAACCTCAGGCTTGCCTCATTGCCGCTAATGCCGCGCGAAGCAACGTCAACCAATAAAAGATGGCTATCGGTGCCGCCGGAGACGACGCGCCAACCAAGGCGTGTAAGTTCGTGTGCGAGTGCGCGGGCGTTTTTAACAACCTGATGCGCATATTTTCTAAACGCCGGCTGGCTCGCTTCATACAAGGCAATGGCCGTCGCCGCGATCTGGTTTAAGTGCGGACCGCCCTGTAATCCCGGGAAGACCGCGCGGTCTATCGCTTTTGCTATATCTACTTTGTTGAGCGCAGCAATCTTTGATGCGCGGTTTGCAAAAATCATCGCTCCGCGCGGACCGCGCAGAGTCTTATGGGTAGTGGTCGTCACGACATCGGCATATGGGAACGGAGATGGATATGCCCCGCCCGCAACGAGTCCCGCGAAGTGAGACATGTCCACCATAAAATAAGCGTGCACTTCGTCGGCAATCTTGCGGAATTTTTTAAAATCGATTACGCGCGGGTAGGCGGTGTAGCCGGCAACAATGAGTTTCGGACGTTCGCGGCGCGCTATGCGGGCAATTTCGCCGTAATCCAAGAGTTCAGTTTGTTTGTCGACACCGTAACGAATCGCGTTCCAGAACTTGCCGGTTGCGCTCACGCTGTGGCCGTGGGTAAGGTGACCGCCCATGTCCAACTTCAGGCCCATAATCTTCCCCGCCTTGCCGTGAGGCGGGTCGCCCCGCGGCACGAGCGCTAAGTAAACCGCGAGATTGGCCGGCGAACCGGAATATGGCTGCACGTTAACGTGCCACTTTGATTTCGGAAGATGAAAAACCTCGAGCGCTCTCTTGCGACAAAGGTTTTCGATCTCATCCGAGTACTCATTCCCGCCGTAGTAACGCGCGCCGGGATACCCTTCAGCATACTTGTTGGTGAACTCCGATCCCAGCGCGCGTAGCACCTCGGGCGAGGCAATATTTTCCGAAGGAATCAGGTCCAATGTCTCCTTTTCCCGGCGGGCCTCTTTAGTAATTATTGCAAAAACGGCTTTATCCATCGCTCAAATATTATCACACAAAGGTTATCCACTGCCGTAGGCCCGAAACAATGATAAAGTCTCTTTGATGATTCTCTCCGATCGCGACATTAAACGGGCATTAAAAGACAAAAGGTTGGTGATAAAACCGCTTTTCCCCAACTCCATCCAACCAGCTTCGGTTGATCTGCATCTCGGCTCCGACTTCCTCGTTTTCCATACCAAAGAGCACCCCTATAATGATCCAATAGAACCGATTCATCACATGATGGAGC
>DAIDBC010000003.1 GCA_027310265.1 Candidatus Colwelliibacteriota bacterium | reverse complement strand
ACCAAAAACCCTCCGACTTGATCGGAGGGTTTTTGGTTAGAGTATCTCGATTCGAGTGCGGGCCACTCCGAATCGCAGCGCCTCTTTAGTGTTGTTGAACCAAATGTCTATGGAATTACCCTTGTTTCTTTTGTTCATCCGGTCTTCAACCGTGAAGACCTTGTCGCCAAAGTACTCAGGAATCCGCACTTTCGCGCCGAAAGGTAGCCAGTTTGCGGCTACGATGCCGTCGCGGACGCGGGTGCCCGACGCGGTTATAAATGGCGTCGAATCCGTTTCCTCGACGCGGCTGGAATAAGCCGTTACTACCGCCTCGACCCATTTGTTTGTGGCGATGGGGGAGTCGGCAACCGCCGCGCTCTGATATTGCGGCTTAATTACGGGTTCAATCGCCCCGTGGATAATCCCGACTTTTAAGGTTCCTGCCACCACCAAAAGAGCCGCCAAAAGTATCTTTTTGCTCATTTTGGGCACTAAAAAACTCCCTTCCGGGAATTTAGTAGTACGCCCGCATTTTACCTCGAAAGGGGTATAATTGTCAACGTAGGTCTATGCTTGAACATTATACGACAGCAATCGTGCTCGCAACTGAACCACGAGGAGAAATCGACGCCGCAGTCACGCTCTATACCAAAGATTTCGGCAAGCTTACCGCGAAAGCGAAGAGTATACGGAAAATTACCTCCAAGTTGGCTGGCCACTTGGTCCCAGGTAATGTTGTGCGCGTCCGTTTAATCGAGCACGGCGACGGCAATGGTTTTCAAGTGCTGGATGCGTTGTCTGAGAAACCTAAGGCCAACCTTGGCGACCTGCTGCGGTTCCTTAACTTCCTTAACAAGGTAACACCGGCAGCCTTGCCGGACTTGAGTTTGTGGTATGAAGCTGATCACGTGTTAAGAGAAGGGGATTTTGGCGTCGAGAGTTACCGTAGGATGCTTCGCGATCTCGGATTTCTCACCGATAGTCCTGTTTGCGACGACTGCGGCAGCAAACGCGTTGCTTACTTTCTCACCGGCGATGTAATATTTCTTTGCGCTGATTCGTTGCGCAAGTTAAATATTTCTGAAAACGATGTTGTTTCGATCTAATACCGGTTTTGCCGCGCCGAAGACTGGCCGCGGTAAATTAATTCTTGTGGTAATCGCTGCCGTTGTTATTGTCGCGGCCGCCGCTTTTTATTTCTGGGGACGACTTTCTTCCCAGGATATCGTACTCGGAGCCCAAGTCTCTCCGCAGGACGTAACAGTGGGTATGCCGTTTACGGTCACCATTAATCTGGATAACAACTCGAGCAACGATTTAAAAGATGTGACTTTATCACTTGACTTACCGGACTCAGTGAGACCCGCCGATGGTTCCGTAAAAGCGGTGGACGCAAAGAGTGTTGGCAACTTGAGCCGGGGCGGACTACGTCAAGAATCTTTCCAACTCGTTGCACTGCCCTCACAAGACAGTGTAAAGAGGACACTAAACGTTACCGCCTCTTACGCGATCGGGTCATTAACCGCGCGTTTCGATAAAACTTTACCCGTCGATCTTAATGTTCAGAGCCCGCCGCTCACTTTGGAACTAACCGCCCCCGCTAAGGTTTTCTCGGGAGAAGAATTCGAGGTTACGGCGGCCTACGGCCGGGACGCATCTTCCAGTGTCGGAGATCTACCGCCTCTTACCCTGCGCTTCGATTATCCCGACACTTTTTCGCTCACTTCGTCCGATCCGCAAGCAACGGGGACGGGGAGTAACCTTTGGCCAATAGCGTCACTAAAAGGTGGCGATATCGGTAAGGCGATAGTGCGGGGCAAGGTAGATCTGCCGGATCAGACGCAATTCAATATGACCGTGGATCTAGTGGCCAATATTTTCGGGAACGATTATGTTGTGCTCTCAAAACTAGCCCAAATTTCCGTCTCACCTTCACCGCTCGCATTCAACGTTTTGGTGGGTGATGGTAGCCGCACCGTTTTCCAGCCGGGTGATACCCTGAATTACACCCTGTCATACAAAAACAACACCTCCGTTACTCTGCAGAGCATTGTGATTAAGGTAAATTTGGCGGGGGAAATGTTGGATTGGAACTCTCTCAAAACTAACGGCGGCCGCTACAGTTCATACGGCAACACTCTTACCTGGGATTCAATCGGCATTCCCTCGCTTGCCTCGCTCCAGGCAGGGGCCTCCGGCAGCGTTACTTTTTTGGTGAATCTTAAGAGTACCTACCCCATCCGTAGGTTGAATGATAAAAACTTCTCGGTAAAAGTGAACGCCAAAATCGAATCGCCGACAGTCCCTTATTTGATAGCCGCGGACAGCACGGTAAATACCAGCGCGCTTACTATTAAAGTTGCGGGACAGCTTGCGCTTGCGGTAACCGGTTACTTTCGCGATGCAAATTCGGGCTGGATCAACAACGGGCCTTGGCCGCCCAAAGTTGGTACGCCTACCGACTACACGATCCACTGGAAACTGACTAACTACTCGACCGATGCTACCGCGGTGGAGGTGAGGGCCAAGCTCGCGGACAATGTTAAGTTTACCGGAACCGTAAAGTCGAATACCTCGGTCATGCCGCAGTTTGACGCTACTTCCGGCGAAGTGGTCTGGAGCGTCGGGCAGTTGCCGGCGACTAGCGGTATCCTGACCGACGCGCCGGAGGCGGTTTTCCAGATAGAGGCGACGCCACAGGCTTCGGATGTCGGTAAATATATGAATTTATTGTTGCCGGCTGGAGTTAAGGCACAAGACAGTTTTACCGGCATGCAACTTACCGCCGGCGCGGATGCCGTCTCAACTCGTCTTCCTTCTGATACAACCGTCGGACCGAATGACGGACTGGTGATTAACTGATACAATCAAAACACTGATGGCTGAAAGCGATGTCACAATGGATAAAATAGTCTCACTCGCCAAGCGCCGGGGTTTTGTTTTCCCTGGCTCGGAAATTTACGGTGGACTAGGCAGCACCTACGATTATGGTCCGCTTGGCGCCGAACTTAAAAGCAACATCAAGAGGGCGTGGTGGAATTACTTTATTCATCGGCGCGACGATATGGTAGGCATTGACGGCGGAATTCTTTTGAGCCCCAAAGTCTGGGAGGCAAGTGGCCACGTCAAAAACTTCAAGGATGCACTGGTAGAGTGTAAAAAGTGCCATCACCGTTTTAGACCCGACAAACTAAAAGACCCGTCCAAATGTCCCGATTGCGGCGGGGAGTTCACCGAAGCCAGGCTGTTTTCCGGGATGTTCAAGACCGTGATTGGCCCAATCGAGGAGGAAGGTATCACGACCTACCTCCGTCCCGAGACGGCACAGGTCATTTTCGCCGACTATAAAAATATACTTTCATCCACTGCGAGAAAAATACCGTTCGGGGTGGGACAGATGGGTAAAGCTTTCAGGAACGAGGTGACGACGGGTAATTTTATTTTCCGGACGCTCGAGTTTGAGCAGATGGAGATAGAATATTTCATCTCGCCGGACGACGATTGGCAAAAAATCTTCGAGGAGTGGGTCGATTACATTCACGGTTTTATGGACGTAATTGGTCTGGAGCGCAAGAAACTTTTAGACCACGAGATACCGGACGCCGACCGCGCTTTCTACTCCAGACGGACCATCGATATGGAATATGAATTCCCGTTCGGCCAAGACGAACTGTGGGCAATCGCTTACCGCACCGATTACGATCTTTCTAGACATCAGGAATATTCGGGAGTGAATATGGAATATCTGGATGACCGCACCGGCAAAAAATACATTCCGCACGTGATTGAGCCTACTTTCGGTGTTGACCGCACCGTGCTTGCGATTTTGAGTACCGCCTACAGCGAGGAGGGCGACCGAACGGTTCTAAAACTTAAACCCAGCGTGGCCCCCTATAAGGCCGCGATTTTCCCGCTCTTATCGAATAAACCGGATCTAGTCAATCTTGCGAGAAAAATTTACGGCGACCTGAAGAAATCTTTTTACGTTGCCTGGGATGACCGTGGCAACATCGGTAAGCGCTATTACGCGCAGGACGAGATCGGGACGCCCTACTGCATCACGGTCGATTTCGATTCGTTGGAGAAAAGTGACGTGACCGTCCGTGACCGCGACACGATGAAGCAAGAACGCGTTAAGATCGATAAACTCGCCGAATACCTCGAGCATGCCCTACAAGAAAACGGTTCTCGGTAACGGTCTTAGAATTCTAACCGTGCCGATGCCGGAAAGCGCGACTACTACCGTGCTCATTTTGGTCGAAGCCGGTTCGGAATACGAGACAAAGGAGATAAACGGCCTGTCGCATTTTCTGGAACACATGTGCTTCAAGGGGACGACCCGTCGCCCGCGGGCGATAATGATTCCGCGCGAGCTGGAACTCTTGGGCGCGAACTACAACGCCTTTACCTCGACCGACCACACCGGCTATTACGCCAAAGCGATAAATTCCAATTTCCCCCAAGTATTGGATTTGGTTTCAGATCTTTACCTGAACCCGCTCTTCGAGCCGGTGGAAATTGAGAAAGAGCGCGGAGTGATAATCGAAGAAATAAATATGTACGAAGACCTGCCGATGGAGAAAGTGCATAACCTGCTTCAGAACCTGATGTATGGCGACCAGCCGGCCGGTTGGGAAGTAGCCGGTAAAAAAGAGGTAGTTGTCAAACTTACCCGCGAGAATTTCTTGAACTATCGTAAACAACGCTATCTTGCGGGCAACACCGTCGTTGTCGTCGCGGGTGGAACGGGCGAGGATGAAGCGATAGCGGCGGTCGAAAAGGCGTTTAGCAAAATACCGACCGGGGCAAAATTACCCAAGGCCGCTACGGTCGCCGCGCAATCCGCGCCCGCTCTGCTCTTAAAAACTAAGTCCTCCGACCAGACACACATCTCGCTAGGTTTCAGGGCTTACGATGTTGGCGATCCCAGACGTTTTCCTCTGGCAGTACTCTCATCGTATTTGGGCGAGGGGATGAGTTCGAGACTTTTTACCAAAATTAGGAACGAGCTGGGCGCCGCATATTACATTTCCTCGCAGCCGAACTTAGGCGTGGATCACGGCGAATTTGTCATGTCGGCGGGATTAAATCATGAAAAACTTCCGCTCGCTGTTCGGGCAATGTTGGATGAATGCCGCGCTTTGCGTGAACACCCGCTTGGGGATAACGAACTTGATGAGGCCAAGCGCAAACTGATCGGCAGATTTGCGGTTAACCTCGAGACCTCAAATGCCCTCGCCGGCTATTACGGTTCCCAAGAAATCGTCGCTCCGGAGGTGCTTACCCCCAAGGAAGAAATCGAGCGCTACAGAGAGGTAACCGCCGAGGACGTGGCGGATGTCGCCGAAGACGTATTTACAAACCACGGTCTTAACCTTGCCGTGATCGGCCCCCAGGAGAAGGGTGAAGTATTGCAGCCGCTGCTTACAGTAGAGTAAGATAAAGTCAAGATGAATCGCCTCCACCTTGAAATAACTTGGAGTAGTTTGTGGAGGATCGTCGCGATGGTGGCTTTAGTCGCCCTTCTTCTCGCCGTAAGGGAGACAATCATCGTCCTTCTCCTCGCTATTCTCATCTCTTCGGCGCTGGACCCGGCCGTGGAAAAGCTGGAAAAATGGCGCGTTCCCCGCATTTTGGGGACAATCGCCATATTTTTGGTTGCGCTTACTTTTTTGGCACTCTTGATTTACACCGTCGTCCCGCTCTCAATTTTGGAATTTAGAAGCCTATTTACCAATATCGGCGGTTTAGTTGGCCAGTTGCTGGGATCGGCTGTGCCAGACACGGTGGTAAACGCAGTCGTGCCGAAACTGGATAACATCGCCAATCTCCTGCTTTCGGGCAGCACGTCATTCGTCGATGTGGTCAGTAAAGTTCTGGGCGGGGCAACTTTTTTCCTCACCACTCTTGTTCTGTCTTTCTATCTTACTGCCAGCCGCGACGGCGTGGGTAAGTTCCTGCGCGCAATTCTGCCGGAAGGTTTGGAAGAAAAAGTTCTTGCTCTCTACTACCGTTCGAAGCGCCAAGTCGGCCGCTGGCTGCAGGGTCAAATCGTGCTCTGCGTGCTTGTGGCCGTCGCAGTCTTCTTTGGTTTATGGTTCTTAGGGGTTAAGTATGCCCTGGTTCTTGCAGCCTTCGCCGGTGTGTTCGAAATAGTGCCGCTGGTCGGTCCGATCTTCGCCGGCGCAATGGCGGTTGCCGTTGCCTTGGGCGATTCGACCGGCCTTGCCATCTCTACCCTGATTTTCTTCGTCGTGATGCAACAAATCGAAGGGCATGTTTTGGTGCCGCTCGTGATGCGACGGGTGGTTGATGTCCACCCAGTGATCGTAATCGTCGCCCTGTTTGGCGGATACCAGTTGGCGGGAATACCGGGAATG
>DAIDBC010000020.1 GCA_027310265.1 Candidatus Colwelliibacteriota bacterium | reverse complement strand
GCTGGGTAAAGACTCTCTTTCGGCGCAGCTGGAAAGAGCCGCGAAACTAGGTGCACCGATCTCTTTAATCTTTGGGCAAAAGGAAGCGTTTGAAGAAAATATCATCATCCGCGATATGACAACCGGTGTGCAGGAAGCCGTACCACTCTCAAAAGTGGTGGAGGAAGTTAAGAAACGAATCAAATCTGTTTAGGTTATGGCCGACTGTCTGTTTTGCAAAATCGCGAACAAAGAGATACCATCGCTTACCATTTACGAAGATAATTGGTCACTGGGGTTTTTAGATATCAATCCACTGTCTTTAGGCCACGTACTGGTGGTGCCGAAGGAACACGCTGAAAATATTCTTGACCTGAAAGAAAATTTGATAGGAAAATTGTTTAGCGCAGTCAAGAACATCACCGAGGCATTGAGCGATGCCTTCAGTCCGCAAGGTTTTACAATCGGTATAAACCACGGTAGGATAAGCGGGCAGGCAGTCGACCACCTCCATATCCATATCATCCCGCGCTACGAGGGTGACAACGGCGGTTCACTCCACTCGGTGGTGAAGAATCCGCCATCCGAACCGGCGGAGGAAGTACAGACCAAGGTTAAGCAGGCGGTTGAAAAACTGCGCAATAAAAGGTAAAAATACGGACTATGGCGACAATAGTAAGGAAAAAAGAAGGAGAGTCGGCGAACTCGCTGATTTACCGTTTCGTGAAACGCGTTCAGCAAAGCGGCGTATTGCGCGAGTCCAAAAAACGCCGTTTTACTCACCGCCGGCCGAACTCCACCAAAATCAAGCGATCCAGGCTCTACAAACTGGAACGGACCGCCTCGATTGAGCGCGCGCGACGTCTGGGCGCATTTTAGAAATGGCCCTGCTGCAAAGGCTCCGAAACGATTTGAAGGAAGCGATGAAAGTCGCGGCGGAGGAGCGGGTGGGGACCCTGCGGATGGTTTTGTCTGCGGTACACAACCGTGAAATTGAGGAACACGCTAAGGGGGTTAAGGAATTGACCGATGCGATGGTGACGGATGTTATTCGCCGGGAAGCAAAAAAGAGAAAAGAGGCCGCGGAAATATATTCCAAAGCTGAACGCAAGGACTTGGAAGATAAAGAAGTACGTGAGTTAAAAATAATCCAAGTTTATCTTCCGGCAGAGATGAGTGAGACGGAGGTTGAAACTATCGTGCGCAAGGTGTTGGCGGGCGGTGTGAAGGATTTTGGCGCAGCGATGAAAGAAACAATGAAAGAAATTGCCGGCCGCGCCGAAGCCGGAACTGTTGCGAACGTAGTGAAGCGTTTGTTGCAGCAATGAGCGGGGAGAAACGCCTCCAGTTGCTTGCGCAAAACATCCTTAGACATTTTTTCAAGAACAATAACGCTGCGGTCGATATCGCGCTGGTGGATGTGAAAAAAATGCGTGCTTTAAACCGCGCTTTTCGTGGCTTGGATCGTGCGACGAATGTTTTATCGTTTACCACTCCCGCCAATTTCCCGTCTGTCCCGCGCGAATCTAAATTTTTGGGCGAAATTTATCTCTGTCCCAGCATCGTCAAAACGAGGGGCGAGAATATAGATTACCTACTGGTTCACGGTCTTCTCCACCTTCTGGGGTTCGACCATACAAAAGAGCGTGCTAAAATGAGGATGGTACGGTTAGAACGTGAAATCCTCACATGGCTCAAGAACAGGTCTTAGGTTTGGATATCGGCTCATCGGGCGTGAAAGCGGTCGTGGGAGAGGTGATTGGGGTCGATAAAATCAAGCTGCACACTGGTTTTTCAAAGACCTCGAAAGGGGTAAGGAGAGGGGTGGTAGTCGACATGGAAGAAGCGGCCGGGGTGATAACCTCGGTGCTGCAGGAAGTCAAAAGTTACTCCAGGTCGGCCCTGCGCAACATATATTTGGCGGTGGGCAGTTCGGATGTGCGTGCACAGATTTCGCACGGTATCGTGGCGGTGTCGCGCGCTAACGCCGAGATCTATCGAGACGATGTTTCGCGAGTCATCCAGGCGTCGGAGGCAGTTAACTTGCCGTCCAACCGACTGCTGCTTCATACAATCACCCGTGAGTTCATCGTCGACGATATCGGCGACATTCGCGATCCGATGGGTATGGTCGGCACGCGATTGGAAGTGATAAGCATGATTATTGATGCTTTCCAGCCGGCTGTTAAAAACTTAATGAAGTGCGTCGAGCTCTCCGGTGGCAGTGT
>DAIDBC010000039.1 GCA_027310265.1 Candidatus Colwelliibacteriota bacterium | reverse complement strand
TAATTAGGCAAATTTTAATTTTAGAAAGGTCGCCAAGATTTAACCGCCGAAACAGCAATGAGCAATACCGGAGACCAGGAATTTCTGACCTATCTCGTTAAGGCGCTTGTAGACCATCCGGACGACGTGAAAGTTGACCGGAAAGTGGATGAAATGGGCGTGCTTCTGACCTTGAGAGTTAACCAGGCGGACATGGGCCAAGTGGTGGGCCGGCAGGGCTCTACCGCAAAAGCCATCCGCTCTCTGCTTCGGATAGTGGGCATAAAGAACAATGCCCGCGTGAATCTTAAGATTGAAGAGCCGGAGGGCAGTGAACGGTCGCCGCGCCCAACCTCCGAAAGGGGTATCACCGACAAGGTGATCGATGATATCAAGGATCTCTAAAGATTGGTTATAATCTGGAGAACGAAAGGCGGCCACGAATATGGCCGCCTTTAGTGTTAAGATACTATTATAATGAAGCCGAAGATTACGTTCGACATCATCACTTTATTTCCCGGTACCGTGCGGCCGTATTTTGGCGAATCGGTAATCGGTCGCGCGGTGAGAAGGGGGATAATCGGTGCGCGAGTTCACGATTTAAGAAAATTCACGCCGGGGCCGTATCACAAAGCCGATGACCGCCCTTATGGCGGCGGTCCCGGTATGGTCATTAAACCGGAACCGCTCGTAAAAATAATTGAGCGTCTACGCGTTGGTCGCGGCGTTGGAGCCAAAACGGCAATGATCTTGCTTTCGGCTTCTGGCAAAAAGTTCGATGACGCCGAAGCCGCACGGCTTGCGCGATACGGACACATTATCCTCGTTGCCGGGCATTACGAGGGCGTAGACGAGCGGGTAAAGAAAATATTCAGGTTGAGAGAATTATCGGTCGGTCCATATGTTTTAACCGGTGGCGAGCTGCCGGCGCTTACAGTCATCGACGCCGTAAGTCGCAAGATAAAAGGTGTTTTGGGTAAGGAAGAGTCACTGGAGGAAAAGCGGTACGGCGTTGGCGTGCCGGTCTATACCCGCCCAGAGGTACTGGCTTATAAGAAAAAGAAGTACCTTGTTCCAAGGGTGCTGCTTTCGGGGAACCACGGGGCGATAGAACGCTGGCGGCTTGAACATAGAAAAAAATGAGTTATACTTGCTGCTGCGTGCTTTAGCGCAATTTATGGATACGGAAACAAAGAACATCGGTGATATAGCAACTGAAGCAGCCGAAGCGGCTGTTTTAGAAACACCACTTACCCCGGAAGAGAGAGCGGAAATACAGTCGCTCATCGATGCGGGGGTATTTTACGGCCAGAGCCACGCCAGGACCAATCCCAAAATGAGTCCCTACATTCTCACCTCCAAGGGTGGGGTTGAGATAATAGATTTGGCAGAAACGCTGCGCGCTCTTAAGAACGCGACTGAGGTCATCAGGACCAAACTAGCTTCCGGCGGCGAGGTAATCATCGTTGATACAACTCCCGCCGGTAAATCCATTGTCCGTGCGTTGGGGGAGAAACTCGGCGTGTCTTATGTCGCGGAGCGCTGGCTCGGCGGGACGATAACCAATTTCAAAACCATTTCCGAACGTGTGCGTTACTTCAAAAAACTGAAAGCGGATGCCGAAAGCGGCGCTCTCGACAAATACACTAAAAAAGAGAGGGTCGATTTCAACCGTGAGATTGGTAAACTCACCAAATTTTTCAGCGGCATCGAGTCAATGGATAAGTTACCCGCGGTAGTTGTCATTTTCGGCTTGGGCGGAAATATGACCCCCGCGCTAGAGGCCAGAAAAAGCGGCGTTACGAGCATAGCTTTCGTGAATACCGCCTCTGACCCCGATGAAGTTGATTGTCCTATCCCGGCGAACGACCGCAATCCGCGCAGTCTCGAATTACTTGCAACTTACGTTGAAAAGGCGATCTTGGAAGGCAAAGCGGAAAAGGCAAAACTTGCTGCAGTTGTGGCAGAGAAGAGCGAGAAGAACAATGGTTAGCACTGAAAACATTCAAAAACTCCGCGAAGAAACCGGCGCCGGAGTAATGGAGTGTAAACGCGCGCTCGAAGATTCGGCTGGAAATTTTGAGAAAGCCAAAGAACTGATTCGCGAGCGTGGCTTCGAAAAGGCGGAAAAGAAGAGCGAGCGGGTGGTAAAAGCCGGCATTGTCACTTCATACGTTCACAACGATCGCGTTGGTGTGCTTTTGGAACTGCACTGCGAGACTGATTTTGTCGGCAAATCCGATCCGTTCCGCGAGCTTGCTAAAAACCTTGCAATGCAGATAGCCGCGATGGACCCGGCAGATGTCCAGACGCTTCTTGCACAGCCTTTTATCCGTGACGACAAGACGACTATTAGTGAGCTGGTGAAGGGGGTAATCGCCAAGGTGGGCGAGAACATCGTAGTCGAGCGTTTTGCGCGCTTTGAGGTTTAGAGCTTAAAATACTTATAATGTACGAACTTTTTATCCAGCTTGCTTTAATGGTGGCGTTGGGTGCGGTTGTTTACTTAATCGCCATAGCGTCGCCGCGCGTTCAGGACGATCAGCATTTCGAGGATCATCGCGTCCAGAATTGGGCCAAGAGGTTACCTCTTGAGCGTATCGATACTTTCATCGTCGGTTACAAAGATAAAATATTGCGGCGCTTGAAGGTGTGGATACTGAAAGCAGACAACCTTGTGAGTCGGCGGTTAAACGGACACAAGGATGGCACGCAGGGTTGAAGAGAAAGATAAAGTTGTTTAAACTTCAGCAGGCTTGCCTGCCGGCAGGCAGGCGTGGGCAGGTGGCAGAGTGGTCAATTGCACCTGACTGTAAATCAGGCGCCCTAGTGGCTGCGGGGGTTCGAATCCCTCCCTGCCCACATTCTTTTATATTGCCAGCCACCTTAGCTCAGCGGCAGAGCAACTGTTTTGTAAACAGTAGGTCCTCGGTTCAAATCCGAGAGGTGGCTCCAGACTAGGTATGCCAGAGTAGTTCAGTGGCAGAACGCTTTCTTGGTAAGAAAGAGGTCGGGAGTCCGATTCTCCCCTCTGGCTCCAGAAGGGGGCAAATAAATTGTTAAATTATGGCTCAGTCAAAATTTTCGGAAAATTTAATAAGGCTCAAATGCACCGTTTGCGGCCGCGCCAATTACTACACCCATAAAAATAAGAAAAAGGTGGAGCGCAAAATTGAGTACAAGAAATATTGTCCTTGGTGCCGTAAACAAACTGCTCACAAAGAATCCAAGCTTAAGTAGTCCTGTCAGACGTCGAAGGCGATGTCGAAAAGCGAATTAGTCGATGAGTTGGTGCGCGGCGGTTATCTGAAAACCCCCGCAATAATCGAGGCCTTCAAAACAGTTGATCGCGCCGCTTTCGTACCGGTGGAGTTCAAATCGCAAGCCTATGAGAATCACCCGCTACCAATAGGTTTTGAGCAAACTATTTCTCAGCCGCTTACAGTTGCCTTTATGTTGGAATTGTTGCAGCCCCAGCCGGGGAGTAAGATTTTGGACGTCGGTTCTGGTTCCGGCTGGCAGAGCGCGCTTTTAGCCCAGTTGGTTGGGGAATCTGGCAAAGTTGTCGCGATTGAGCGTATCCCGGAACTGAAAATATTTGCCGAGGGTAATCTGAATGCCTTTCCTGAACTTGCCGGTCGGGTAAGTTTTGTATTGGGCGACGGTTCGCAAGGCTATGAGCCGGAAGCGCCCTACAATAGGATTATTGCCGCGGCCGCGGGTGACACGATACCTGAGGCATGGAAAAACCAATTGAAGACCGGCGGAACAATTGTCGCTCCGGTGAGTCAAAGCATAGTCGTGGTGCAAAAACTAACTCCGGAGAAATTCGAGGTGCGGGAATATTTCGGTTTCAGTTTCGTGCCGTTAGTAAAAGAGCAAGCGGGTTGACAATAACGTTTGTACTATTTATACTTTGTTTAAGATCCGCAGAAAGCAGGCGCTCCACAAAGGAGACAAGACCTGCCGAGGATAAAACCTTTCTTGCGGATTTGTGTCCGCAGTTTTTATTTTACGTATGGCCAAAACAAAATCTCAAAAACAGGAAATTGTATCTAAAGCGATAGGCGATATAGCTGATGCTAAAGCATTACTCTTCGCCGATTTCAGCGGCACGCCCGTTGCAGACTTGAGCGCTTTACGCAACACGCTTCGCACAATCCGGGCTAAAATGGGCGTGGTCAAGAAGCGCTTGCTCGACGTTGCACTAAAGGAAAGGGGTATTGATTTAAAAGTTCAAGGCCTCGCTCCCGGTCAACTTGCGACTATTTTTGTGAAAGGCGATATTTCCGACGCAGCCGGTCCGCTCTATCGTTTCTCCAAGGAACGCGAAAAGTTTCAAATTCTAGGCGGTTTCGATCTTGCCAAGAATGAAATGCTGCCGGCCGCCGCGGTGGAAGCTATTGGTCAGTTGCCGCCGCGTCCAATTATGTTGGGGCAACTGTTAGGTACGCTTGTTGCACCGGTAAGGGCATTTATGTATCTGATACAAGAAAAAAGTAAAAGGTCGAGTTCATAGTCAAATCAATAAGTGAATTTTAAATGAAGCAAGAAGACATCATTGCCGCAGTCGAAAAGATGACCGTGCTCGAACTTTCCGAATTAGTAAAAGCGATGGAGGAAAAGTTTGGCATCACTGCTGCGGCGCCGGTGGCTGCGGCTGGAACCGCTGGTGAAGCCGTTGAGGAAAAAACAGCGTTCAACCTGATCTTGAAAACATCGGGCGAACAAAAGATCAATGTCATTAAAGTAATCCGTGAAATTACTAGTCTAGGTCTGAAAGAGGCCAAGGACTTGGTGGACGGAGCCCCGAAGACAGTAAAGGAAGGGATCAAGAAAGAAGAAGCCGAAGAGTTCAAGAAAAAACTGGAGGCCGCGGGCGCAACTGCCGAAATCCAGTAAGCTTCAAATCTTACAGCGCTCGTTCTATTATTTATCGAGCGCGGACGTTTAGCTCAGTGGCAGAGCGCTTCCTTCACACGGAAGAGGCCGCAGGTTCAATCCCTGCAACGTCCACCAAGAGACAACTCAAAGTGAATATCTTGTGTATAACTTAGCCGCCCAAAAGCGGCTAAGCGCGTAAAATAAAGGATTCTGACCGCGCCAGGCGAGGCTTTTAAGATTCTTTGACAGTGTGGGCGGTAAATAATAAACTAAAACCGAAGTGGGGAATTGTGGATAAGGATGTGGATAAGTACCCATTTCTGTGGATAAAGACAAAGAAAGGGCACTAATAAAGGGGAAGCGCTCTAAAGCAAATGTTCATCGGAGAATTTCGCCACACCGTCGATTCCAAAGGCCGGGTAGCCATACCCGCCAAGTTCCGCAGCAATATCGTGGGTGGAGCGATAGTAACCCGTGGTATAGACCGTTGTTTATTCGTTTTCCCGGCCGCTGACTGGGAAAAACTGGCCCAAAAATTGACCAGTCTCCCACTGGCACAGGCCAACTCACGCGCTTTCGTGCGTTTGATGCTCTCCGGCGCCTCTGACGTTGAACTGGACAGTCAGGGTAGGATTCTCGTTCCCGATTATCTCCGCAAGTACGCTGGACTAGATAAAGAAGCGGTTGTTTGCGGCGTTTACAACCGCATGGAAATCTGGAATGCCGCCACCTGGGAGGAATATCGCACTAAGACCGAAGGCTCTTCCGAAGAAATAGCCGAGAAATTGGGAGAGCTCGGTATTTAGTGTGGTATGCCGCACGTTCCGGTTCTTTTAGATGAAGTTTTGGAGATTCTCGCAGTTGTTCCGGGTAAATTCGTGATCGACGGCACGGTCGACGGGGGAGGCCACGGTTTAGAAATAGCACGGCGCCTCGGGCCGAAGGGCGTATTTATTGGAGTTGATAAAGACAGCGAACTTCTCACAAAGCTTAAATCGCGGATTGCCGAAAGGGACAGTAGCCATTCTCACGCAAAGATAACCCTGATTCATGGGAGCTACGCCGAGTTGCCAGAAATACTTGAGAATAAAAAACTCCGCAGGGCGGATGGCCTGCTCTTAGATTTAGGGTTCTCATCTGAACAGCTTGTTTCAGGAAAGGGTTTTTCTTTCCAGAATAATGAGCCCCTGGATATGCGTTATGATACCTCGGCCAACTTAACCGCCGCGGAAGTTGTGAACCAACTTTCGGAAAAGGAACTCGCCGACATTTTTTACCATTATGGCGATGAAAGACTCTCGCGTAGAGTGGCGAAAGAAATAATAGTTGTTCGGAAGCGCAAACACATCCTTACAACATTTGATCTTGTCGGGATTGTTAAGAAAGCTGCACCACGAGGTTACGAACGTGGACGGATCAACCCCGCAACGCGCGTTTTCCAAGCTTTGAGAATTTATGTGAACGACGAATTGGGAGAATTGGAAAAAGCGCTAAACAATTTGAAGAAAATAGTCGTCCCGGGCGGACGGGTCGCAATAATCTCTTTCCATTCGCTTGAAGACCGCATTGTCAAAAATAATTTCAGAGAAGCGGAACGCGCGGGAATTTTAAAAGTAATCACTAGAAAGCCGATTGTCCCCAGCGATGGGGAAATCGCGCAAAACCCCAGGAGTCGGTCGGCCAAACTACGGGCAGCAGAACTTATTTAATCTAGTAAATGACAGTCATCCAACCAAATAGAAAGAGAAGTGTTATCCAACTAATCATCGGCTTAGGAGTGATTTTGGTGCTTTTCGCCGTCTCAAACGTGATGCTTTATTCGAGAAGCGTGAGCCTTGCCCACGATATAGGCCAGTTGAGAGGGGAACTAGACGCCTTACAGGTTAAGAATGCCGATTTGAAGAATACCCTGTATCAGGAGACCGGTTCGGCGGCGTTGGAAAAACTCTCTAAGGATCGAGGAATGGTTCAAGACAAAAACCCAGAATGGGCTTTCGCATCGCAATAGTAACTATACTTGCGAGCATTCTCTATGCCATTCTGATTCTGAATGTTTATAACATTCAGGTCGTTCGCGGAGGGAATTATAAAGTCCAGGCGGAGCAGTTTTACGAAATGACTGGCATCCTCGCTCCCGAGCGGGGAAATATTTACTTTACCGATCGCGATGGTGCCGACGTTCCGGCGGCGATCACCAAAGAATACCCGATTATTGTGGCTAATCCGGCGGAAATCGCCAAAGCTGAACAACAGGAGAAAATAAGCGTGTTCGGTTTGGCGGAAACCCTTGCCTCCGTAACCGGCCGTAACAGCGATGACTTGAAAAAAACTTTGAGCGATAAGAGCGGGACGTACGTACCCATCTTGCGCAAAGCTTCGACCGACCAGGTTAACGCGCTTAACTTGCAGCAGCTCCCTGGTATAAGTGTGGGGCAGGAAAAATTGCGCTACTACCCCCTGGGATCGATAGCTTCCCAGCTTTTGGGTTTTGTTTCGCTGGATCAAAGTGATCCTGTCGGCAAGTACGGTTTGGAAGTTTATTACAACGGGATCTTGGCTGGCGCACCCGGCGCGACCGAGGGCGATAAGGTAACCCCCGGAAAGAAAGGGGACGATCTTCGTCTTACAATCGATGCGAATATACAGAACCACGCCGAAAGCGTTCTGGATACGTTAGTCAGGGATTATAAAGGGAGCGGTGGGACAGTGATTGTGGAGGACCCCAAAACCGGCAAGATTCTGGCTATGGCTGGTACGCCGAGTTTCGATCCGAACAACTACAGTGGGTCCGACGTTAAAAATTTTATGAACCCGACAGTGCAGGCGGTGTATGAACCAGGCTCGATTTTTAAAGTTATCACCATGGCCTCGGCATTGGATGCGGGCGCGGTAACGCCGGACACAACCTATGTCGATACGGGTTCAATAACTGTCAGTGGTAAAACAATCAAAAACTGGGACTTAAAGGCTCACGGCAAAATGACGATGACCGAGGTGATTGAAAACTCATTGAATACCGGTGCTTCTTTTGCGGAGCGTGAGCTCGGCAATGACGCATTTTACGATTATCTGGTGAAATTTGGTTTCAAGGAAAAAACCGGCGTGGATTTGCCCGGCGAGGTTGTGGGTAGTCTTCTGCCGCTCGAGAAAAACAAGCGCGACATCAACTTTGCTACCGCTAGTTTCGGTCAAGGTATATCGGCCACACCCATCCGTCTACTGGAATCGTTGAGCGCGGTCGCGAACGGCGGGGTGATGATGCAGCCCTACGTGAACGCCGGTTTGTCGCCCCGCGCCGTGCGACGGGTTATATCCGAGGAAGCTAGCCGCCAGATGGTCGGGATGATGGTTGCTGCGGTCGATAGGGCGCAGTTGGCGCACATCAACGGATTTACCGTCGCCGGTAAGACTGGCACGGCCCAGGTGCCGGACTTGTCCCGCGGCGGTTATACCGACAAAGTCATCGATAGTTATGTAGGTTTCGCCCCGGCCTACAATCCGCGTTTTATTGTGCTTATAAAATTGGATGAGCCGGCCGGAGCGCCGCTCGCCGGTATGACCGTAGTCCCGGCTTTCCGCGACATTGCTGATTTCATTCTTAACTATTACAACGTGCCGCCGGATAATGTTAAAAACTGATGCGTTCATTTCTGCGTAGCATCTTGAAAGCGATATTGAAATTCTTGGCCAGGGCGACGCTTCGCAAACATCACCCTTTCGTGGTGGGCGTGACTGGCAGCGTCGGCAAAACCTCGACGAAGCTCGCAATTCTTACCGTCTTGAAGAGTTCTGGTTCAGTTCGCGCTTCCGGGGGCAATTTGAACAACGAGTTCGGATTGCCGCTGGCCGTTCTGGGCGATTATGAGTTTCCCGGCGGATTTGTTTTCTGGTTGGGAGTGGTAACCAAGGGTTTCTTCAATCTTTTCCTGCGCAATCACTATCCGCGCACTCTCATTTTGGAATACGGAGCCGATCGTCCGGGCGACCTGGATTATCTTTTAAGTATTGTGAAACCCGACGTGGCGGTTGTGACCGCAATCGGGGAAACGCCTGTGCATATTGAGTTTTATGGCCGCCCGGAGGATGTAGCTAAAGAGAAGTCGAAACTGGTCTCGGCCATAGGTCAGGACGGCTGGGTAGTTTTGAATAGTGATGATCCGGCCGTCGCGGCAATGCGTGACAGTACCAAAGCGAAGGTTATAACCTTTGGCGCTGACTTGGTCTCGGACGTGCGCATTGCAGCGTTTGAGAATAGGAGCGAATTCGGCAAGCCAATCGGTATTTCGTTCAAACTGGAATCCGGCGGAAGTTTTGTGCCGGTCAAAATTGAGGGGGTGTTCGGTAAGGCGCAGGCTTATGCGGCCGCGGCCGCCGCGGCAGTGGGTCTCGCCCGCGGGATGAACTTGGTAAAAATTTCCGAGATGCTTGCACTTTACCGCGGTCTCAAGGGCAGGACGCGGCTCATCGAGGGAGTGCGTGGTTCTTACATTATTGATGACACCTATAATGCCTCGCCGGCTGCGACGCTTTCTGCGTTGGAGATTTTGAGAACCATCGCCGCGCCGCGTAAAATTGCTGTTCTGGGGGATATGGCCGAACTGGGTAGTTATACCATCGCTGCGCACGAGAACATAGGCCGGATTGTTGCCGAGGCCGCAGATGTTTTCGTGACCGTCGGCGCAAGAATGCGCCTCGCCGCCGAGGCGGCGAAGACGCGGATACATAGAGGTAATGTCTTTAGTTTCGATACCGCTGAGGAAGCCGCACTAGAGGTGCAGAAAATCCTTAAGCCTAAGGATATTATCCTTGTAAAGGGCTCGCAGTCGATGCGGATGGAGAAAATTGTTTTGGAAATTATGTCCGAACCGGAGCGGGCGCAAGAAGTTTTGGTGCGGCAATACGGTAAATGGCTTAAAGATTGATTTGACGTTGGATAAGCCTTAAAATGCCGGACGGCGGCCCATTCGTCTAGTGGCTAGGACACAGCGTTCTCAGCGCTGGAACAGGAGTTCGATTCTCCTATGGGCTACTTCTACAACGGTAATCTGCGATGTTTCGCGACATAACACTTACGGTAATTTTCGGATTGAGTTTGCTTGTGCTGGTCGCCGCAGCGGCGCTGGCCGTTTTCGGTTTAACCGGCGGAAGCGGTAACTTAATTTTACATTTCACCGCCGGGCGTGGCGTGGACCTTTTGGGGAACCGCGCAGAGGTTTTGGTTGCTCTTGGAGTTATATTTACAGCGGGTGTTGTAAATATTGTGCTTGCGCGGGAGATATATTACCGCGAGCGTTTCTTGTCCTATCTTTTGGCCTTCGCAACTCTCGTAATCGCCATATTCAGTCTTATCGCCACCGGCGTGGTCATCTCTGTGAACTAACGAAATAAGCGGCTGGTTAGCCGCTTATTTTAATAATTTCTACTTCAGTAAAGTTCTGCCGATGTCCTTTCTTCTTGCGGTAGCGGGTCTTGGAGTGGTAACGGAAGACTATTTTCTTGCGTTCCCTGGCGTTGCGGATCACCCTTGCTTCCACTTTCGCTCCTGAAATGTAAGGACGGCCGAGTGATACCTCGTCTTTCTCGCTGGCAATGAGCAGCACCTTGTCGAAGGTGAAAGCGCCGCCGGCTTCTGCTTTCAACTTTTCAACACGCAATTTAGAACCGGGCGAGACCCGGTATTGTTTACCGCCTGTTTCGATTACCGCAAACATAACACCTCCCATTAAACGGGAGGCAGAGCTTATAGTCAAGGCGAGCCGTGTTATAATCGACGTAGTGATGCTCACTCTCTACAACAGCTTATCTCACAAAAAAGAAAAATTTAAACCCCTTGCCCACCGGCGGTCGGGACAAAAAGTTAAAACCGTGCGCATTTATACCTGCGGTCCGACGGTGTACGACTACGCCCACATCGGCAACCTCCGCACTTATGTGTTCGAGGATTTGTTGCGGCGGACGCTCGCACTGGATGGCTATAGGGTGAAGCAGGTGATGAATATCACCGATGTCGACGATAAAATAATCAAAAAAGCCCTTGCCCTCCGCAAACCAATCTCTGCGGTAACCAAACCGTATACTAAACTGTTTTTCGGCGATCTTGAAAAACTTAATATTGAAAAAGTCGAATATTACACTCCTGCTACCGCCAATATAAAAGAGATGGTAGCGCTCATAAAAAAACTAGTTGCTAGGGGTTTTGCTTACCAAGGTGAAGACGGTTCGATCTATTTCGACATCTCTAAGTTCAAAAGTTATGGAAAGCTTTCCGGTTTAGACAGGCGTGAGCTCAAATCCGGTGCGCGGGTGAGCGCGGATGAGTACGGCAAGGATAACGCCCAGGATTTCGTATTATGGAAAGCCCACAAACCCGGCGAACCGTCGTGGCCGAGTCCATGGGGGGCCGGCCGGCCGGGCTGGCACATTGAGTGCTCAGCGATGAGCATGAAATATCTAGGGGAGACGCTCGACATCCATGCCGGCGCGGTTGATCTTTTGTTCCCACATCATGAGAACGAAATTGCCCAATCCGAAGCGGCCACAGGAAAGAAATTTGTGCGTTACTGGGTGCACGGCGAGCATCTCTTGGTTGAGGGACAGAAAATGTCCAAATCTTTGCATAACATCTACACGCTGCGGGATTTAGGAAACAAGGGGATCGAGCCGCTAGCCTTCCGTTATTTAATCCTGACCTCTCATTACCGTTCTAAACTGAACTTTACTTGGGAATCAGCCCGTGCGGCGGAGAATGCTTTGAACAGCCTGCGAGAGTTTTTACGTCATCCCAGCGACAACCTCGTTAGAGCGCAAGCGGCTTATATAAGGAACTATGAAAAAAAGTTCTCTGCATTTCTTAATAAAGATCTGAATACGCCGGAAGCGTTAGCGCTTACATGGAAAGTTGTGCGTGACGTTAAATTGTCCTTTAAGACTAAAAAGGAGCTCGTTTTAGAGTTCGATAAGATTTTGGGTTTAGGTTTGGCCGCAGTTAAACCGCTCGAATTGCCGGTCAAAATTAAGAAACTTATTGCCGAACGCGAAAAACTCCGAACTTATAAACAGTTTGTTCAGGCCGACGGCTTGAGACGGCAAATAGAACTATTAGGATATAAATTAGAAGACACCCCCGGAGGTCCGGTGGTATCCTAAATCCTAAACCCTTTTATATGGCCAACGCCAAAGATTTAAAACTTCCGCCGCAGGACACCGAAGCGGAGCAGTCCGTTTTAGGTGCCTTAATGATCGACAAAGATGCGATCTTTGTGGTTGCCGACACTCTTGTTCCACAGGACTTTTACAAAAAAAGTCACGGCGTGATTTACGAAGCGGTTTTGAAGCTTTGGGAGAGGCGCGAACCAATAGATATTTTGAGTGTCACTTCTGAGCTGAAGAAGACCGATACGCTGAAAGATGTCGGCGGGGCGGCATATTTGACGGAATTGGTTAATTCCGTCCCAACCTCTTCGCATGTGCTGCATTACGCGAAGGTTGTTAAGGAGAAGAGGATTCTTCGTGAACTGATCAACGCTTCGGCTAAGATTACCGAAAGTGCCTTTTCGCAGGAGGAAGATCTGGACACGTTGCTTGATTCAATCGAGCAGCGCATCTTCGCTATTTCGGAAGGATCAACTTCGCAGAACTTTGTGCCGATTAAAGAAGAATTGAAAGGGGCCTATGAACGCATTGAGCGGCTGCACCAGGACGGCGGAAACGCAAGACTGCGCGGCGTAGCCACGGGATTTTTTCAACTGGATGACATTCTCTCCGGTTTTCAAAAATCGGATTTAATCATTGTGGGTGCCCGGCCCTCGAATGGCAAAACCGCTTTCGTGCTTGATATCGCGCGGCACGCCGCGGTCAAAAATCACGAGGTAGTGGGCGTCTTCTCGCTGGAGATGAGCCGTGAACAGGTTACCGACCGCTTGATTGCCGCTGAAGCCGGGGTCGACCTCTGGAAACTGCGCACCGGGCGGTTGAAAGATGAAACTGACTTCCAGATGATTCAAATCGCGCTTGACCGCCTCAATCACTCGACGCTTTTTATCGACGACACCCCGTCACCTAATATCGTGCAGATTCGTGCAATGGCCAGGCGGTTGCAGGCGGAACAGAAGGGTCTGGGTTTGCTGATTGTCGATTATCTGCAACTGTTGCAACCACGCAAAAGTTATGAGAGCGTGGTGCAGCAGGTCACAGAAGTGTCGCGGGGATTAAAAGCTCTGGCGCGGGAGTTGAATGTCCCGGTCGTCGCCGTTTCCCAGCTCTCCCGGGCAGTTGATCAGCGCGAAGCGCGCGTGCCGCGCCTTTCCGATCTTAGAGAATCCGGTTCAATTGAACAGGATGCCGACGTAGTTATTCTTTTGAATCCTAAAGACCGCGGCAGCGAAACGCCCTCGGGTGAAGGAGAAAGTATCATAGAAATCCGGGTGGCGAAACACAGGAACGGTCCCTTAGGAGTGGTAGAATTATTCTTCGACAAACAGAAGGCCAGTTTCCGCAACATCGATACTTACCATGAAAGTCCCGGAGCCCATTAGGCGTTTCGTCGAAATTTTTTCGGAGCTTCCAGGAATCGGGCCGCGCCAAGCGATCCGACTGGCTTTTTATTTCATCCATCGTGGTCAAGCGTTGCAGAGTGAAACCGCCGGCATCTTAGCTGGTCTAAGGGGCGTGAAAATCTGCAAACAATGTTTTTTTATCTATCAGGGCGCCGGAGACCTCTGCGATATTTGCGCCGATCCGCGCCGCGATAAATCGTTAATTGCTGTTGTGGAAAAAGAAACTGACCTACTCTCGCTTGAGAACGCCAAGAAGTTCACCGGCCGCTATCTGGTGGTGGGGGATTTGAAAAAAAGCGGCGTTTTGGATACCGAGCAGCGCCTGCGATTGCAAAGCCTCAAAGCATGGATCAAGGAATCTCTTGGCGGTAAGGTTAGGGAGATAATTATTGCCGTAAATCCGGCCACATCCTCCGATTTGATAGCCTCGCTTATTGCCCAGGAACTAAAGCCTTTTGCCGAGAAAATAACGCGGCTGGGACGGGGGATACCAACTGGGGGCGAAATCGAGTTCGCAGACGAAGAAACATTGCGCGAAGCCTTGACAAGACGGGGTTAGACGATTAAAGATGGAGACGATTTGGAGGAGAACAACGTTACCAACAACGAAATAAAATCCGAGGCTGATCAGCTTAAAGCTGACCTTGATAAGGCGGCCCGCGAGCGCGACGAATATTTGGATGGCTGGAAAAGGACTAAGGCGGACTTTATCAATTACAAGAAAGAAGAATTTGCCCGCCTGGAAGAGGTGATAAAATTTGGAAGCGAGGATGTAATCCGCGATCTCATTCCCGTTTTGGACAGTTTCGAGCTGGGGTTGGCGTCGCTCGAAAAAGCCGGCCCGGTAGAGAAGGGCGTCTATATGATCAAGGGCCAACTAGAGGACGTTTTGAAGCGTCGCGGCTTGGAAAAGATAAAGGTTATATCAGGCGAGGCATTCAATCCCAGCTACCACGAATCCGTCGGTACCGCGGAGATCGATCCGCCTTTGTCCTATCAGTCTGGATCGGTTGCGGAAGAAGTAGAGACGGGATATGTTTTTCAGGGTAAGGTTCTGCGTCCGGCGAGAGTCAAATTGGCAAAATAAACAATATTTAAAAAATGGCAAAAATTTTAGGAATAGATTTGGGGACAACCAACTCCGCGATGGCGGTCACGGAGGGCGGCGAGCCGAAAATCTTGGAGAACGCCGAAGGCAACCGCACTACGCCTTCGATCGTCGCGATTTCTAAATCGAATGAACGACTAGTCGGTTTGGTGGCCAAGCGTCAGGCGATTACCAACCCGCAAAACACGATTTTCTCGGTGAAGCGTTTGATCGGCCGCAAGTTTAGCGACGCTGAGGTGCAGCGCGACAAAACCTGGCTGCCGTACGAGATCCGTGCGGCCGCCGACGGGGGCGTGGAGATTAAAATGGGCGACAAATACTACCGGCCGGAGGAAATCTCGGCAATGGTTCTTGCCAAATTAAAGGCCGACGCCGAAATGCGTTTGGGTGAGAAGATCGAAGAAGCGGTTATTACTGTGCCCGCTTACTTTGACGATTCCCAACGGCAAGCGACCAAGAATGCCGGCGAAATCGCCGGATTCAAGGTGCGCAGGATTATTAATGAGCCTACGGCCGCCGCCTTGGCTTATGGTTTGAACCGCGACAGGAATGAACAGATTGTGGTTTACGACTTTGGCGGCGGCACATTCGATATTTCGGTGTTGGAAGTGGGCGATGACACCGTCGAGGTAAAAGCGACTGGCGGCGACACCCACTTGGGCGGAGACGATTTTGATAAGCGTATTATCGAATATCTAGTAGCGGAATATAAAAAAGAACAGGGTATCGATATTTCAAACGACCCGCTGGCGTTGCAGCGTTTGAAGGAAGCCGCCGAGCGCGCTAAACATGAACTTTCAACGGCAGTTGAGACTGAGATAAATTTGCCCTACGTCACCTCCGACGCTTCGGGCCCCAAACATTTTTTGAAAAAATTGAGCCGCGCTAAGTTGGAAGAGTTAGTGCGTGACTATATCGACCGTTCAATTGAGCTCACCAAGAAAGCTATCGCCGATGCTGGTTTCAAAATCGGGGATATCGATGAGGTGGTAATGGTCGGCGGCCAGACCAGAATGCCGGCGATGCAGGAAGCAGTGCAGAAGTTGTTCGGCAAGGAGCCGCACCGGGGCATCAACCCGGACGAAGTGGTCGCGGTGGGCGCAGCCGTTCAAGCGGGAATTCTGCAGGGAGACGTAAAAGATATTTTACTTCTGGATGTAACCCCGCTTACGTTAGCAATCGAGACGCTGGGCGGTGTTGCAACCCCGATGATCGCTAAAAATACCACCGTACCAACAGCGAAGACGCAGGTTTTCTCTACCGCCGCTGATAACCAGACTTCAGTGGAAGTGCACGTCACCCAGGGCGAACGGCCGATGGCTGCGGACAACAAAACACTTGCACGCTTTATTTTGGATGGCATTCCGCCTTCGCCGCGCGGCTTACCCCAGGTGGAAGTCACTTTCGATATAGATGCAAACGGTATTTTGAGCGTAAAAGCGCTTGATAAAGCGACCGGCAAGAGCCAGGCCGTACGAATTGAAGCTTCAACCTCGCTATCTAAAGAAGAAGTGGAGCGTTTGCGCACCGAGGCCGCTGCTCATGCCGAAGAGGATGCGCGGAAGCGTGAATCAGTGGAATCCAAGAACCGCGCCGAGGCTTTGGTCTACGCGGCGGAAAAGGCTTTGACCGACGCCGGCGAGAAAGTACCCGCCGGAGTTAAAGACGGCGTTCGCGCGAAAATCGATGCGTTGAAGAAAGCGATTGAATCCTCGGACAAGAATACGATGGATTCGGCTGCAGCCGAGCTGTCTGCCGAACTACAGAAAATAGGCGAGGCGATGTACGGTAAAGGCAATCCATCCAATTCTTCGACAGACCAGGGTCAGCCGGGTTAAAATAGAGTCACAATATGCCCGAAGATTCGCTCATCACGAAGGGTCCTGAGGTGGCTGACGTTAATCGTTCGGTCTGGAAAGTTTGGGCGACGGTGGTAGTTCCGGTTCTCGCGGCTTTCGGCGCCAGCTTCTTTTTTATAAACGGCAATCTACTTTGGGGAGGAATCCTTGCTGTTTTATTCTTAAGTTTATTCGCGTTACAAGTGTTCTTCTTGAAAGAATTCGGCTATCTTGCTTTAACTATCCTTTTGGAAACAGTAGTTTTACTTGTCCCTTACTACCATATTTCGTTTAACTATCTGGCGATCTCCGCAGTGGCGATTTTGGTTTGCCTAGCGGGCGGAGCTCTCGCTGGCCGGAGGGAGCTGGAAAATACGCTGCGCGTCCCTTTTTCACGGGTGGCGAGAAAGGCGCTCGCGGGCGGGGCGACCGGATTATTGCTCGGAATGGCCATACTTGGCGCCGTAAGCAATGGTGCATTCTCTTACAACAGCGTTGTGAAAACGCTGCTTGATCCGGTTATTACTCCAGTTATGAAATATTACTCGCCGGATTACACCCCCGATATGAGTGTCCGCGGTGTCCTGACTCAGATTGCACGCCGCACTCAGCCGGCCATCGATAAACTCCCGCCTGCTACCGCCAACAAAGTTTTGAATGACGCCGTTAACGCCGCATCAGCGCAGCTTAAGGCTTCGTTGGGCGTGGAGATTAATCTGGATGCGACCATTTCGGCGAACGTAACTGACCTATTCGCCAAAAAAGTGGGGACGATGGGCTTGCCGACGGAACTTTTGATCTACGCGGTTGTATTTTTGCTGCTCTGGGCTACAATCCGTTTTGCTGCGGCGATCATATCTTACCCGCTTCTTGTTGTAGCGTTTGTTTTGTTCGAAATTTTGATCGCGGTTGGTTTCGCGGTTGTGCAGCTTGAATCGCGATCCCGCGAGATAGTGCTGCTATCGTGATAGGCAAGGGACATGAAAGACTATTACCAAATTTTGGGAGTCGCACGTAGCGCCAGCCCCGAAGAAATAAAAAAGGCCTATCGTAATTTGGCGCATAGGTACCACCCGGATAAAGCCGGCGGGGATGAAGCCAAATTCAAAGAGGTGAACGAAGCCTATCAAGTTTTGTCGGACGCGCGGAAGCGTGCGGAATACGACCGTTTCGGACGCACTTTCGAAGGCGCACCTTTCGGCGGCGCGGCCGGTGGCCAGAACTGGGGTTGGGACATGAATTTCGGCGATATGGGAAATCTCGGTGATCTGGGCGATATTTTTGAGACTTTTTTCGAGGGCATGGGCATGCGCCCGCGGCGCAAGACTTACGAACGGGGAACGGATCTGGAATTGGGAGTAGAAGTCACCCTTGAGGAAGCTAAATTTGGCAAAACAATCAACTTGGAATACACGACTCGCATCGTCTGCGATACCTGTAAGGGTTTGGGTTACAAAGCCGATGCCGGTTTGAAGAAGTGCGAGCATTGTGGCGGACGCGGGGAAGTCCGCGAGTCGCGCAACACTTTCTTTGGTAACTTCGTGCAAGTAGTTGCTTGCAACGAATGCCGCGGATCAGGAGAGGTACCGGTAGAATTGTGCCGCGACTGCAAGGGTGAAGGGCGCAAGAACGGCAGCCGTTCAATCGCGGTCGAGGTCCGTTCCGGCGTGGCCGATGGTCAAATCATAAAAGTTAAGGGCATGGGCGAGGCCGGAGAGCGTAGGGCCGAGACCGGCGACCTTTACGTGCGGGTACACGTAAAGCCTCATCCGCGCTTTGAGCGGCGCGGCGACGATCTTCATATGGAAATTGAAGTTCCGGTAACCGACATTATTTTGGGCAAGAAACGAACTGTTACTGTTTTGGGCGGTGGTAAGGCCGAGCTCGTTATCCCGGCCGGTTTTGATCCGTCAGAGGAGTTGAGGATACGAGGCGAGGGGATGACCAAACGCTCGAATTTGGTCGTGCGGTTGAAAATAAAAACGCCCCGCCTCAATTCAAAGGCGAAGAAATTGGCTGAAGAACTTGAAAAACTGCTTGGAGAAGAGTAAGATTCGCCGCGAAAAGAGCACCTGGTTCACTGGCCGGAGGATTAATGCCCCTATAGCTCAGCTGGTAGAGCAGCTCCCTTTTAAGGAGATGGTCCCAGGTTCGAATCCTGGTGGGGGCACACTGGGCATTGAGTGTTTACAGTCGATTGATGAAAAGTTGGAAAGTTAATTTATCGATTTTCATACTGATTTTGGTTGTAACCGCGGTTACGGCCGCTTTTGTCTATCCGGTGAAACTGGGTGCGAAGTACAGCCCATGGAGGATGGGTCTGGACATCGTTGGCGGGAGCGCTCTGGTCTATCAAGTTGATTTGTCCGGCGTGAATTCTAAAGATTACACAGGGGTCGTCGCCGGCCTGAAAGACGTAATCGGGAAAAGGGTAAATCTTTACGGCGTTTCCGAGCCGCGGGTAAACATCGCCCAAAAGGGCGACAGTTATCAATTGGTTGTTGAGCTGGCGGGCGTGAAAGATTTGGGCGATGCGGTGCGTCAGATCGGCGCGCTGCCGATTCTTGATTTCCGTGAGGTGCAGCAAAGCGGCCAAAACGCGAGTTTTATTCCCACTCCGCTTACCGGCCGCTATGTTACCAATGCCGCCCTTGGTTTTGACCAGCTAGGCAAACCGCTTTTCACTTTCACTTTGAATGATGAGGGCGCAAAAATCTTTGAAGATCTGACCAGCCGGAATGTCGGTAAACCAATCTGTATCTTCGTGGACAATAATTTTATTTTCCCGGACGATCCAAATGGCTCCTGCCCGCGGGTGAACGAGGTGATTCCGAACGGCAAAGCGCAGATCTCCGGAAGCGGCATTACTGCGAATGTAGCCAAGCAACTAGTCGATCGTTTCAACGCCGGGGCGCTTGCCGCACCGATTAAACTCATCAATCAGCGGACCGTTTCTGCTTCGGCAGCGACAGATGCCCTGCATAAGATTCTCGTCGCCGGAGCGATAGGAACCGCGTTAGTGATACTTTTTATGTTGATTTCTTACGGCACGCTGGGTATTTTTGCGTCGCTTGCACTCATCATCTACACCATCCTTTCACTGGGAATATTCAAGATGGCCGTGCCCGGAGGATTTACCCTTACCCTTTCCGGTATTGCCGGTTTTATCCTCTCGATCGGAATGGCAGTCGACGCCAACATCTTGATTTTCGAGCGTTCTAAAGAAGAAGTGCGCAAGGGTCTGGGCTGGCATGCCGCAATCGAAGAGGGTTTTCGGCGAGCCTGGCCCTCGATCCGCGATTCGAACACGAGCACAATCATCACCTCGGCGATACTTTATTTCCTGACCTCGGATTTTGTGAGAGGTTTCGCACTCACCCTGGGTTTGGGTGTATTAGTTAGCATGTTTTCGGCTATTTTCGTCACCCGCACAATGTTGGAGGTTTTTCTCAAGAAATAAAATGATTAATTTCATCAAATACCGCAATTTATTCTTCTGGGTTTCGGGCGTTCTGGTCGTTGCAGGCATTGTTGCAACCGCGCTTTTCGGCTTCCGGCTGGGAATCGATTTTACCAGCGGTTCATTGTGGCAGCTGAAGATACCAAATACTGACGCCAATACAGTAAACAATTATTTCACCTCGACATTACGCGTCGAGACCTCCAATGTTTCTTACGATTCACAAAGTCAGATTTATGCCGTGACCTCCAAAGAAATTTCGGATCAGTCGCGTCAGCAATATTTGGGCGAACTAAAACAGCGTTTCGGCGACGGGGTGCAAGACGTCGATTTCTGGAATGTAAGCCCGTCAGTTTCACAGGAGTTAAGACAAAATGCAGTGATGGCAATAGTCTTTGTCCTGGTAGGTATCTCGCTTTACGTCGCTTTCGCTTTCCGTAAAGTCTCGCGGCCGGTCAGTTCCTGGAAATATGGCATAATTACACTTCTCACCCTTGCTCACGACGTCATAATCCCCGCTGGTCTCTACGCCGTTTTGGGTAAATACTTGGGGATTGCTGCCGACACTAATTTTATGGTGGCGCTCTTGGTGGTAATGGGTTTCTCGGTCCACGATACCATAGTTGTTTTCGACCGGATCCGGGAGAATTTGATAATCTACCGCGGTAAGGAGACTTTAAGCGAGATCGTAAATCGCAGTATCAACGAGACGATACGCCGTTCAATCAGCACCTCATTCACCCTGGTTTTGGTGCTCTTGGCGCTTTACTTCCTTGGGCCGCTGGGCTTGAAGTTCTTTGTGCTTACCATCCTCGTCGGTACGATCGTAGGTGCCTACTCCTCCATATTTATTGCCAGTCCACTCTTAACGGTATGGCAGAAATTCTCCGAGCGTAAACGCACCTAGAGTCTGCGCTGCGGCGAATCGCCCAAATCGTTGACATAATCGCTGTAAAATTGTACTTTTTAGCCATGCCTAGAAAGTCAGTCAAGGTTGATGAGTTGGTTCACAGGGCTTTGAAGAAATTGGATCAGCGTTCAGCCAAAATAATTAAGGGCCGCTACGGTCTGGGTGGCGGCGAACCTAAAACACTTGCGGATCTCGGACGTTCCTTCGGACTAACCCGTGAACGAGTGCGCCAAATTGAGGCTTATGCGGTAAAGGCCGCTAAGGAAGAATTAAAACGTGATCGGGGACTGGAATATTTTGCCGAATTATTGGGAGAGTATTTGAAACAAGTCGGCAATCTGCGACGCAGCGATTTTTTGGTTCACGATTTATATCATCTTTGGGAACGGCCGGAGTCGTTGAAAGAGTTCACTAACACTCTTAGATTTCTTGCCGACCTAATTGATTCTCCGGAGCTGGTTAGGGGCGATGAGGACTGGCACGATGTCTGGAGTGGGGATAGCGAAACTTATCGTACCGCTAAGAAGATCGCCGCCGCACTCATATCGAGTCACAACCAAGATTTTGATTTTTTCCTTGAGGCCTTGTCTGAGAAGTACAATATGCCGGAGCCGCTGCTTTTGAACTATCTTTCGATCTCGAAGCGCTTTGTGGTGGGACCGTTGGGCGACTTAGGCGCCGATCACTGGCCGCATGTGAACCCAAAGACGGTCAGGGACAAAAGTTATTTAGTGCTGGTGAAATCGGACAAACCGTTGCACTTCCGCGAGGTGGCTGAGTTGGTAAATGCCTTGGGCGGCAAGCCGGTGCACCACCAGACGGTGCACAATGAACTTATTAAGGATCCCAGATTCGTCTGGATTGGCCGGGGAACTTACGCCGTTAAAGAAGATCGTCCCAAAAAGTAAAATAAATGCCGCAGACGCTGCTTCAAATAGCGTGGCTGGTTCTCGGATTGGCGTGGGTGATACTGATTGCCTTTGCCATCTTCAGGATTGTAAGCAACAAGGCTAAAAAAGATAAACTTGCTCTGCACGTCGCTAACTTAAAGTGGGTCACTCTAGAACTTAAAATACCCAAGGAGAATTTGAAGACGCCGAAAGCTATGGAGCAGGTTTTTGCCAGTCTGCATGCGCTTGGTGCCGATGATTGGCTTGCGATAGAAATTGCCGGCTTCTCGCATAGCACCCACTTTTTTGTCCGCGTCCCAGAGGAATACCGCAATTTGATTGAGGCATCGGTATTCTCGCAGTATCCGAACGCCGAGGTTGCCGTCGCCGATGATTACGTTGACCGTTTCGGCGTCGATCTGCCCGACCAGACTTACGATCTGGCCGGCGCGGAACTTATGCTGGCTAGAGAAAGCGCATACCCCATCCGTACCTACCCCTCTTTTGATGGTTTGCGGATCGAGGAGGAACAGTATCTTGACCCGATTGCAACGATCGCCGAAGTTATGTCCAACTTGAAAGATGACGAAATGGTCTGGCTGCAAATAACTTTGCGCCCGCTTGGTAACGATAAATTCGATGCCTGGAAGAAAGAAGTACAGGAAGTTTTAGATGAACTACTCGGTCGCAAGCCGAAACAGGAAAAGCTTTCGTTCTTCAAATGGTTGGGTAAAGAGCTTGCGCCCTTTTTGAAGAATCTGGCGCTTGCACCGATCCAGCCGCCGGTTTGGTCCGGGGCGGAGGAAAAGAAAGAGGAAAAGCCGCAGGGTAAGCAGTTTTCCTACGGCGAGAACGAAATTATTAAAGCAATTGAGGGGAAGGTGGCTAAGTTCGCGTTCGAATGCGGCATCCGCGTGCTCTATATCGACCGGCGCGACGCCTTTAGCAAGTCCAATGTCTCCACGGTTGTTGGCGCGCTGCGTCAGTTCGGCGCTCCGCATCTGAACAGTTTTAAACTGGACGACCCGAAACTCACTTTCCTTGAATCCAGGTTTCGCAAAGATGCGACGGAGCTGGCCAACAAGAAAAAACTTTTTCAGGATTATCGCGGGCGGGTTATGCCATCGAAGCCGTTTGTACTTAACGTCGAAGAACTTGCGACCCTATACCACCCGCCGCATTCGACTGTCGGCGCAGAAAAACTGGCGCGTTTGAGTATGAGAAAAGGCGGTCCACCGCCGGACTTGCCGGTGATAAGCAACTAAGAGTGGATAGTTAATAATATGGAGTTTAAAGACGATGGTATAACGATAATTGGGCGCACCACCTCCCACAACCGGAAGGTTACTTTCGGCATCAAAGATCGCGATCGTCGCCAGCACGTTTATGTGATCGGGAAAACCGGAACGGGCAAGACCACCATGATGGAAAATATGGTGGTGGATGACATTATGTCCGGACATGGCGTCGGCGTGATTGACCCGCACGGCGAGTTTGCCGAACGGATTCTTAAATTTGTGCCCGAAGAACGCATCGAAGACGTGGTTTATTTCAATCCGGCGGACATCGAACAACCGATTGGTTTTAACCCATTGGAGCGTGTGGGCGACGAATACCACCATTTAGTGGCCTCGGGTCTGATGGGTGTGTTCAAAAAGATTTGGCCCGACGTCTGGTCGCCGCGGATGGAGTACATCCTGAATAATTCTCTCCTTTCGCTTTTGGAATACCCCGGCTCGACGCTTCTGGGGGTAATGCGCCTTTTGACCGACCGCGCCTATCGCAATGAGGTTGTAAATAATTTAACCGATCCGGTGGTTAAGAGTTTTTGGGTAAATGAATTTGCCCGTTATAACCAACGTTATGAAACTGAAGCCACTGCGGCAATCTTGAATAAAATCGGTCAATTCGTTTCCAATCCAATAATCCGGCGGATCATCGGCCAGCCGCACTCAACCATCGATCTACGCAAGGTCATGGATGAGGGAAAAATATTTATCGCCAATCTTTCCAAGGGCAAGGTGGGGGAAGATAATTCTGCGCTTCTAGGAGCGATGCTGGTAACTAAAATGCAGCTTGCGGCGATGAGCCGCGTTGACACCCCGGAGCTTGAGCGGCGCGATTTTTATCTTTATATCGATGAGTTCCAGAACTTTTCAACCGAATCTTTCGCGAACATTTTATCCGAAGCCCGCAAATATCGCCTAAGTCTGGTTTTGGCTCACCAATACATCGCCCAACTCATTACCTCATCCGTTACCCGGGTTCGCGATGCTGTTTTCGGAAATGTTGGTACTATTGTTGTCTTCCGGGTGGGGGCCGACGATGCCCGGTTCTTGGAGCGCGAATTTACGCCGGCTTTCAGCGAGAGCGATCTGGTGAACCTGTCTAAGTACCACATTTACATAAAACTACTTATTGATGGAGTAGCTTCGCAACCGTTCTCGGCTGAAACCCTGCCCCCACACGATTTACCGGAACGGACCTTTGAAGATGTAATTGTAGAATCGAGCCGCAAGCGCTACGGTTCTCCGCGTGAAGTAGTGGACAAGCGCATTGATGAAGAACTGCGCGCCGGTAGGGAAGAAGTTAGCGAGCGGGCTGAACGTCGGGTAGAGCAGCCGCTAGATATTTTGAAATCAGATAACAATGAAACACACCACAAGGTCCGTAAACCTGCGGATCTTGAAGAATTACGCAGACTGTTGCATAAATCTGGGAGTCCGGAAGAGGATTCCGGCGCCGAAGAAGATAGATTCTGAAATATGCTCTCCTATAACGAATTAAGACCGGGACATATCATACTCCTGGAGGGACAACCCTGGGCCGTGTTGGAATATGAGTTCTTGCGCATGCAACAGAGAAAGCCGGTCAGCCGCACTAAATTGCGCAACTTGATAACCGGCGCGGTTAAGGAGCAAACCTTTCACCAAAATGACCGGATTGAAGAAGCAGACCTTGAACGCAAGTATATAAAATTCATCTATTCCAGTCGCGGCGAATGTTGGTTCAACGACCCCAAGGATCCTTCTAAACGCTTTGCGGTCAAAGGAACACAAGTAAGCCCGTCGGCGGTCTATCTGCGGCCCGATATGATCGTTAGCGCCGTTACGATGGATGGGGAGATTATATCGGTAGAACTCCCGATCAAGGCAGATTATAAAGTCACCGAGGCCGAGCCCGCGGTACGTGGTAACACCGTGCAGGGCGGCACCAAAACAGTTACGATTGAGGGTGGGGCGAAGATAGCCGTGCCTCTCTTTGTGAATGAAGGGGATATCATCAAAATTAATACCGGGACGGGGGTCTACGTTGAGCGCGTCTCTAAAGCCTAAAACGCCTACAGTTTTCGTGGGCTTGTCCGGCGGCGTGGATTCGTCCGTCGCCGCTTACCTCTTAAAAAAGGAGGGGTATAACGTCGCGGGCGTGCATCTGCGCTGCTGGAACGAAGCGGGCTGTGATGTACGCGAGGCGGAAGATGCTAGGCGAGTGGCCGAATGTTTAGATATCCCTTTCTACGTTTTTGACCTGGAAAAAGAGTATCGTGAGCGGGTGGTCGAGTACATGATTGAAGGCTATCGGAACGGCATCACGCCGAATCCTGACGTTGTGTGCAACCGCGAGATAAAATTCGGATTATTTTTGGATCGCGCGCTGAAAATGGGGGCGGATTACGTTGCAACTGGCCACTATGTACGCATTCGCCGGTACCACGGCCCATTTACTCTGTTTGAAGCGGAGGACAAGAATAAAGACCAATCCTATTTTCTATGGACACTTACGCAGGAACAGCTAAGACATTGTCTTTTTCCTCTGGGCAGCTACTTAAAGGAGGAAGTGCGGCGGATTGCGAAAAGCGCTAATCTGCCTACTGCAGGCAAAAAAGATTCACAGGGAATTTGTTTTGTCGGCAAGGTGACGCTTGCTGAGTTTCTTTCCAGATACATTCCGGAAGAATCGGGCGCGGTTTTGACCGTAAACGGCGAGGTAATCGGCGAGCACCGTGGGGCGCAATTTTATACCATCGGTCAACGGCACACCGGCGCTGATTACCGTAAAAAAACGCAAATCCCGTACTACATTGCGGATAAGAATATGACGAAAAACACGATTACCGTGGCGGAAGGCGGCGATAACCCCAAACTTTACCGGCAAAAAGTTAACCTAGATGGGCTGAACTTTATAAATCCTAAAAATCGGCAGTTCAGCCGTGGCGATATGCCGGTTTTGGCCCGCGTTCGTTACCGTCAGCCGCTTGCGCGGGCAGTACTGAAGGGAAACGAGCTTGTTTTCGATAGGCTGCAGAAGTTCGTGGCGCCGGGCCAGTCCGCAGTGTTCTACTCCGACCGAGGTGAGATGCTTGGCGGCGGCGTGATCGTCTCGGCTTCATGATATTATTTATCCGTAATGCTTATTGTCTTTACCGGGAACGGCAAGGGTAAGACCACGGCCGCTTTGGGCCAGGCTGTGCGCGCCGTGGGCCGGGGCAAACGCGTGCTTATGGTGCAGTTCATTAAAGGTCCGTGGAAATCCGGCGAGGATTTTGTGGATATTAATAAGAAAGACGATAAAGGTAGTGAAGGTAAATTTACCCTGAAAAAGATGGGGCTTGGTTTTGTGGGAATCTTGGGCGACAAACTGCCGCGGGAGGAACACATCAAAGCCGCTAAAAACGCGCTCGCTTACGTAAAGTCCGAATTACCTAGGTGGGATGTTGTGATCTGCGACGAAATCAATGTTGCAGTGTCACTGGGGCTTTTGGACACAAAAGAGACGTTAGAGATGCTGCGTGACGTCCAGTTTAGTAAATTGGTTCTGTTTACCGGCCGGGGGGCGCCCCCGGAGTTTATCTCGGCAGCCGATCTTGTGACTGAAATGCGCGAGGTAAAGCACCCTTTTAACGATGGCAGAATCGCAGAACTTGGCATCGAGTTCTAAGTTGCATCTCTATGATGCCGCGTTCTACGCGGCGGTGTTTTTTATGTTGGGTATTGCGGCGGCAAGCCTTGGGTTGAACGGCTATATTGTCTTACTTGCTGCGGCGCTCGTTGCCGTAACCTTGTATCTTGTGCGCAAAAACAAAATTTTTGTTTTGCTTGCCTTGCTACTCCCCTTCGGCGCTTTTTACTACAGCTTTTATGCCGTGGCGCACGAACCGCTTGTCCCGATAGGCGAAAAAGTGACTCTGGAAGGTATAGTTAGCGGCGAACCACAGGAACGCGTGAGCGGCCAGATACTCACGGTCTCGTTGACGAGGCCATACAGCGGATCGGTGGAGGTTTATTTGCCGTCGTATCCGCGGTTTAAGTACGGCGATCTGCTTAAACTTACGGGCAGTGTTGAAAAGAATGCTTACGCCGGTCTATCCAATCGGATGTATCTCCCGGAGGCTAAGTTCGTGGAAAGCGGACACGGCAACGCTTTTCGGTCGTTTCTTTTCGAAGTCAAAGATAGTTTGACCGCGAATATCGATAAAATTTTGCCGGCCGATAAAAGCGCGCTTGCAAAGGGGATAATCTTCGGGGAACGCGCGGAATTCACCCCAGAATTCACCAATGCGCTAAAAAGGAGTGGTACGACCCACATCGTTGCCCTATCCGGTTATAATATCTCGGTGATTGGTTTTGTACTTACCGGAATATGTTCTTTTCTGTGGGGAAGGCGGCGTGCCTTTTGGATAACAATTGTGTTCATTGTTATTTTTGTTCTGATGACCGGCGCGGAAGCTTCGGTTGTCCGTGCCGCAATCATGGGAACAGTTTTATTGGTCGCAGAGCGAGCGAGCCGTCTCTATAGTTTCAGGAATGCGATTACCCTGACCGCCGCCGCGATGCTTTTGTTTAACCCGGCGCTTTTAATGTTTAACGCCAGTTTTGAACTTTCATTCGCTGCGTTATTGGGCATCGTTATTTTGGGGCCGCTGTTTCGTAAATGGCTGCGTTCTGATATCAATGAGGGTACCTTGGGGTGGCGCAAGAACTTGGCCGAGACGACCGCCGCCCAGATCGGCACGCTGCCAGTATCATTTGCTATGTTCGGATCTTTTGCTCCACTTGCGCCGCTATCCAATATGCTTGTTCTGGAGTTCATCCCGGCGACAATGTTCTTCGGTTTCGTGGCGGCTGTTTTGGGTTATATCTCAAACAGTTTGTCGCTCGCGGTCGGTTGGATTGCTAACATCCTTTTGGGCTATGAAATATTCATTATCAATCTTTTCGGCGCTCGTCTCGCTTAATCTTTTTGTCTGGTATTGGGTAGTTGCCGGTGCGCCGGACTCGGCGTTAAATCTATACTTTTTGAAGAGTGGGGAAGGGGACAGTGAACTTGCCGTCCTGCCTGGCGGGGTTAAGGTTTTGATCGACGGTGGACCAAGCAGCGCTACCCTTGCGCCGCTAGGAAACACTATTTCGCCCACCGACCGCTATTTGGACGTAGTTTTGCTTTCGCACCCTCAACTGGATCACTTCGGCGGCTTGATCCCGATTCTCGAGCGCTACAAGATCGGCCTGTTTGTGTGGAACGGGGAGTCATCTCTGGATAGCGCCTGGAAAGATCTGGTCGGACTGTTAAATAACCGCGGCACCCGCGCGGTCGTTCTCAAAAAAGGAGATGCGGTGCGCTATAAAGAAAGCAGGCTGGAGGTGCTTGCGCCGTCGGATGCGGCGTTGTCCGCAAATCCAAATGACGATTCAATGATCGTGCGTTTATCCTCCGGCGGGGTTAAGGCGCTATTTACCGGCGATGCTACTGCCTCTTTGGAACAGTCCCTTGTTGCTGGAGGTGGGATAAATGCGGATATCTTAAAAGTCTCGCACCACGGTTCTAAGACTTCGTCGATCACTCCGTTTTTGGAAAGTGTCCTGCCGCGAGTTGCAGTCATTGAGGTCGGCAAAAATACCTATGGCCATCCCGCGCCGGCGGCCGTGCAAAGGTTAGCGGCAATAGGCGCGAGCGTGTACCGCACCGACCAAAACGGCACGGTGCACATTAGAGCGTCGGACGGTTTGTTCGCTGTTTCAACGTCGGACGGACATTAAAGATTTGCGCAAAAACTTAAACACGGTATATTTAAATCAATGCGTATTTTGTCAAAGAATATCCTCGGCAAAGAGAACGAGGAGGTGGAACTTGCCGGCTGGGTGGCCGGACGGAGAGACCACGGCAAGATAATTTTCATCGACTTGCGCGATCGCGGCGGCGTGGTTCAGCTAGTTTTCACTCCCAAAAAACAGGAAGTATACGATTTGGCCAATACTCTTCGTTCCGAATGGGTTATCCGTGTGCGGGGTAAGGTTTCGGCAAGACCCGGGGGCATGGAAAACGACGAACTGCCAACGGGAAAGTTGGAAATCCCAGTGGATCATCTTGAGGTTATTACCAAAGCAAAAACGCCGCCGTTTGCGATCGACACCGACGGTCGCGAAGTGAGTGAGGATTTACGGATGACTTCGCGTTATCTGGACTTGCGCCGCCCGCGGATGCAGAAAAATTTGCGCAACCGGTACAAAGTCATCAAGTTTATGCGCGATTATCTGACCGAGGGGGGATTTGTTGAGGTCGAAACGCCAGTTTTAGGCAAGTCTACGCCGGAGGGTGCGCGGGATTATCTTGTTCCTTCGCGATTACACGCCGGAACTTTTTACGCCTTGCCGCAATCGCCCCAGCAGTATAAACAGCTTTTAATGGTTGCCGGCCTGGAACGCTACTTCCAGATTGCCCGTTGTTTCCGCGACGAGGACACGCGCGGCGACCGTCAGCCGGAGTTTACTCAACTTGATATCGAGATGAGCTTTGTTGACCAGAACGACGTAATGGATTTGATCGAGGACCTCTATCTGAAATTGGTGAAAGAACTCTATCCTGAAAAGAAGATTAGGTTGGACAAGAATGGTCGCATCCCGCGCATGCCGTACAAAGAAGCAATGGTGAAGTATGGGAGCGATAAGCCAGACGTGCGCGATAACAAAAACGATCCGGATGAACTAGCCTTCCTTTTTGTGGTCGACTTTCCAGCATTCGAGTGGAAAGAAACCGAAAAGCGCTGGGATGCAGTGCACCATCCCTTTACCCAGCCGCAGGTGAAAGATACGGAGGAGTTTTGGAAAGCGTTCAAAAAAGACCCCGCTTCGATGCTCGCGAAACAGTACGATTTCGTACTGAATGGCTATGAGATAGGTGGCGGGTCAATCCGGATCCACGACCCGGAACTTCTCTCCGCGGTTTTCGAGGCGATGGGCAACAAACCCGAAGATATCAAAGAAAAATTCGGGCATATGCTTACTGCGTTTGAATACGGTGTGCCGCCGCACGGTGGGATTGCCCCCGGAATTGACCGTTTCGTTATGCTTCTGGAAAACGAACCGAACATCCGTGAAGTGATCGCGTTCCCGAAGACCGGAGACGGCCGCGACCTTCTGATGCACGCACCCTCGCCGGTGACGGAAGCGCAGTTGAAAGAACTGCATATCAAGTTAAGAGAAGAAAAACAAAAGTAAGATGGATCCTAAAAAAGAGAAAACGTTGGTCATTATCAAACCCGATGGGATCCAACGCAGTCTCGTGGGTGAAATTATTAAGCGTTACGAATCGAGCGGACTGAAACTGGTCGCGATGAAATTGGTGATCCCCACCGCGGAGCTGGTGAGGAAACACTACACCGTCGATCCAGAGTGGCCGATGAAAACCGGCACGAAGACCATCGAGTCGTATAAAAAGAAAGGTAAAATTCCACCCTCGGAAGATCCGATCAAAGTTACCGACGTAATTTTGGCTAATTTATTGAAGTACATCACCTCCGGTCCGGTGGTTGCGATGATCTGGCAGGGGATGAATGCGGTTGGTGTAGTGCGCAAAGTTACCGGGGGGACAGAGCCACTGACTTCGGATGTTGGAACGATACGTGGTGACTTAACCATCGACTCTTACGAGATGGCTGATACCGATGGCCGGGCGGTGCGTAACTTGATCCATGCTTCCGGTTCGGCGGAGGAAGCCGAAAAAGAGATCCCGGTTTGGTTTACGCCGCAGGAAATATTGGATTACCGGCTGGTTGGTGAGGCAATTCTCTATGATGTGAATTTGGACGGAATTTTGGAGTAAATATAGGGATTTTCCGGCGTCTTGCAGAGCTGAAAGTGGTGGTATAATTAGTCAGGTCCCGCTTCCGATGTTTCCGGATCAAACAGACCTTTAAGGGAAGGCGACAGTATCATCCGCCTTGGCGGACGGTTGAGCCATCCCACCTGGCACAAGCCGGGATAATCTCACGGAGGCGGGACCTTCGAGTTTCGCCTCTATCGTGAAAGATTTATCATGAACGACGCCTTTGAACATTTTCTGGATCGTTCGCTCGCCCACGTCACGCGTTTCAACGGCAAGCCGCAGCATTTCCCGGAATCGGTCGCCGAACATTCTTTTTACACCGCGTACTTCGCGAGCGTAATTCTATATTTCTTGAGAAATGCTGGCGAAGAAGTCGACGAAGCCAAGGTGATGAAAATGGCGATAGTCCACGATGCGGAAGAAGGCTTCAGCGGTGATATTGTAAATCCTTTCAAACATTTTAATGATCAGATTCTGTCTGCTATTGCTAGCGTGAACGAACAAACCATCGGTTTTATGTTTGAACATCTACCGCAGGGTTTGCGGGAGGAATACATAAATATCTGGAAAGAAGAATCGGTCCAGCGAACCAAAGAAGCACAGGTAGTTAAGTTAGCCGACCGGTTTTCGCTAGTTTCGAAATGCTACGAAGAGATGAAAGTCGGTAACGATTTTTTCAGGCCGATTTATGAGGGCGAATTGCAGCGGATAGATAAACTCAATTATCCCTGGTGGCAAAAAATAAAGGCGGACATTATGCCGCCGACTTTGGGGATATAATGTCGGGCTGCCGGGAATCGAACCCGGTCTACATGCACCCCATGCATGCGTACTACCGGTATACTACAGCCCGTAATGAGGAGCTTTGCAGCCCCCGGTTAACTTGTTGCCTTGGCGGTCTTAGCTAGTCCCTTGATGCACTGCGCACAGGCATAAACACGCCGACCACTCTCGTTTACGGTGCGCTGGATATTGGGATATTTCCGCGATTTGGGTTGCGGGTTATACTTAGTGGCACGGAGCTTGATACGGTGCCCACGCATGATCGAACCCTTGCCGCAGATTTCACATTGCTTCATTATTGCCGCTTATGAATACCACACTTATTGTCGCATTTCAACTTGTTGCACTTGTTTTCTCGGTCATACTCCACGAGGTGGCACACGGCTTTGCGGCCCTGAGGTTGGGTGACTCCACGGCCAAAGAGGCGAAGCGACTTACCTTGAATCCTCTAAAACACCTCGATCCGGTTGGTTCGGTTATCCTGCCTATATTGCTTTACTTCATCCATTCCCCGGTGATGCTGGGCTGGGCCAAACCGGTGCCTTATAACCCAAACAATCTTTATAAGGATTACCGTTACGGTCCGCTCAAAGTCGCCCTGGCCGGACCGGCAACAAACATTCTAGTCGCTATTATTTTCGGTCTTGCTTTAAGATTTAGTGGTCCTTACCTCCCAGTTTCGGCTACGGCGCTTCTAGGCTACATTGTGTTTCTGAATCTAAATTTGGCAGTGTTCAACCTCTTGCCGATCCCGCCGCTCGATGGGTCCAAACTACTTAGCATCGTTTCCCCGCGTTACACCTATCTAGTCGAACAATCGGGGATGATCGGCTTAGTGCTTTTGATATTCTTTCTTTACTTTTTCTCCGGTATCATCTCGTTTGTATCCGCGGCGCTTTTTCAACTCTTCGCCGGCACAAACGCGGTAGAGGTCTTCATCCGCTTCTTCGGTGGGTAGACCAGTGACTAGGAGTCGAGATTCCGTATAGCCTGACGGAAACTACGGAGCTCTTTTGAGCTTGGTTCCGGCAGAAACCTCTCCTCACCAGCGAGTCTCTGGAATAGACAGATTATCCTAGCTCACTTCGGGGAACCCTCCGGAATTCACCGCCTGCTGGCGGATCAGTTCCGGCTTCC
>DAIDBC010000037.1 GCA_027310265.1 Candidatus Colwelliibacteriota bacterium | reverse complement strand
AAACGAGATCAGTTCACTAAACGCCAAGATTGCGAAGATAAACCTTCAGATTCAAGCGATCAATTTGTCGCTAAACGAACTGGATAGCGAGATACAGTCAACCAGCGCCAAGATCGATGATACCGTGAGCAACATAAGTGTAAGCAAAGTCGGGTTGGCTGGCGCCTTGCAGAGTTTGTACGAGAGCGACAAACAAAGTATGGCCGAGATACTACTCTCGAATCCGCGGATTTCCGACTTCTTTGGTAGCGTGAACAACCTGATGGCGCTGCAGCAGAACGTACAGGTGGCGATAAGCAACCTTGCGGCCCTTGAGGCCGATCTGCAAAATCAAAAAGAAGAGTTGGGAACGCAGCGGGCGGACACGGCTGCCTTGAAAGAGTTCCAAAGCTCGCAGAGGCAGACCCTACAGGTTACTAAGAATAACAAGAGCACGCTTTTGGCGCAGACCAAAGGTAAAGAGTCAGAATATCAGAAAATATTGGCAGATACCAAAAAAACCGCGGCCCAGATCCGAAGCCAAATTTTCGAGTTACTCGGCGGCGGTGAACTAACTTTTGATAAGGCTTATGCGCTCGCGAAAGCGGCACAAGACGCAACTGGTGTTCGGGCGGCCTTTGTCCTTGCGGTTCTGGATCGCGAGTCGGCGCTTGGTCAGAACGTCGGCCGCTGTTCATACAATCAAGTTATGCGCGGTGGAACTACGGCGATGAGTCCGAAGGAAACGCCGGTTTTCCTCTCGATTCTGCAGTCGTTGAATATCAGTCCTGATTCGGTCACCGTATCCTGCCCCAACCAGGACGGCACTTACGGGGGAGCTATGGGACCGGCGCAGTTTTTGCCGTCAACCTGGAACCTGTACAGCCCCAAGGTTGCTGAAATCGTCGGGCACGGCCCGAGTCCGTGGAATAATGCCGACGCCTTTATTGCTGCCGCCCTTTATTTGAAAGATGCCGGAGCGGCATCTAGCGAAAAACAGGCCGCAGCCCGTTACTACTGCGGCTCGTCCTGGACGCGTTATGTCTGCTTGAACGTTTACGGTTACAACGTGGTTCAGCAGGCGAAGAATTTCCAGCAGGATATCGATATTCTTAACGCAAGTTAGTTACCGGATTTGGCGAGGGCCTTGACCACCGGGTCCAGATCGCCCTCCATTATCTTTTCGATCGCGTGGAACTTTTTGCCGATGCGATGGTCGGTAATGCGGTCTTCCGGGAAATTATAGGTGCGAATTTTTTCGGAGCGGTCGGCCGAACCGATTTGCTCGCGTCGCAAGTCGGTAATTGACCCGGTAGCCTTCAGTTGTTCCATTTCGTAAAGCTTGGCTCGGAGAATTGCGAGCGCCTTCTCGCGGTTGGCGTGTTGTGAACGCTCGGCGCGCGAGGAAACGACGATACCGGTAGGTTTATGCGTGACGCGTACGGCCGTTTCAACTTTATTCACGTTTTGTCCGCCGGGTCCTCCGGCGCGGGAGAAGCCGACTTCTAAGTCGCTGTCGCGCAGGTTAACTTCGCGTGCTTCTACCTCGGGTAGAACTGCAACCGAGGCGGTCGAGGTGTGGACACGTCCACTTTTTTCGGTTTTAGGAATACGCTGGACGCGATGCACTCCAGATTCTTGCTTCAACGAGTCATACGCTCCATCGCCGTCTAATTCGGAGATGAACGTTTTATACCCACCAAGAGTGCCCTCGTTTGAATCAAGCACCGCAAATTTCCAGCCGCGTTTTGCGGCGTAACGTTGGTACATCCGAGCAAGATCACCGGCGAAAAGCGCGGCCTCATCACCGCCAGCGCCAGCGCGGATTTCAAGGATTATTTTTTTAACTCCTTGCATTGGTAATTAGGGTATAGGATTTAGCCAGTAGGGCATGGGACATAATCGCCCTAGTCGCTATGCCCTAATTCCTAGACCCCCTTCTTTGTTT
>DAIDBC010000017.1 GCA_027310265.1 Candidatus Colwelliibacteriota bacterium | reverse complement strand
ATAAAATACGTGTCCGCCGCAAATGCCGTGGAGATGATATCCATCCCCCGCGATCTTTACGGTAATTTCGGCGGAGAGACTTTCAAAGTGAACGAAGCGGTGGTGAAAAACAAAATTCCAGCGCTAATGCAAAAAGTTCCTGAGATCACCGGCGTCCCCGCCGATAAGTTCGTGGTGATAGATTTGGGGATAATAAAACGTGCGGTGGATGCCTTAGGTGGTTTGGATATAACTTTGCCCGAGGCCGTGACTGATGCGGTAAGCGGTTATACCCTGCCGGCTGGTTCTCATCATCTTAGCGGTGATGATGTGGTGTGGCTTATTCGGAATCGTTTCGCTCCCGAAGGGGATTTTTTCCGCGAGAAGAATCAGCATCTGGTAATTGAAGCACTGGTGAAAAGATTTGCCCGGCTGACTTTCGCCGACCGGATGAAGCTATTCTTCGTCCTTACCCCGGATATAAACTCCCTTCAGACCAACGTCAGTTGGGGAACGCTTTTCCCGAGAGCATCCAACCTGGACGAACTCAAATTCGTAAGCGTAGTTATCGATTTTAAGACCGGCTTGTTGAACGGCACCACCGTCCCGTACGGGGCGGGCGAGGAGTATGTCCTAATCCCCAAGGCGGGAGTGGATAACTACAAAGATATCCGGGACTTTATCACGTTTCAGCTTCAGCAGCTTCACTAGCTCGCTTGGCCGCAACTGTTTTGTCCTTGATTTCTTTTAACAACTTCTTGTCTTCTTTCAGGCGTGTGCGGATATTGTCGAAGCCGACGCCGATCTTCTCGCTGTCTAGGGAGTAACTTGCGCCAGATTTCGCGACTGCGCCGTATTTTACGGCGGCGTTCAAAACGTCGCCCTCATAAGAGATACCCTCGCCGTAGAGAATGTCGAATTCCGCGACTTTAAACGGCGGAGCGACTTTATTTTTAACCACTTTGGCCACAACCCGACTACCCACCACTTCCTCGCCTTTCTTAATCTGCGCAGTGCGGCGAACGTCGATCCGGACTGAAGAATAAAATTTTAGTGCACGACCGCCAGGTGTGGTTTCAGGGTTGCCGAACATTATGCCAATTTTCTCCCGCAGCTGATTGATGAAAATTATTGTGGTCTGGCTTTTCGCGGCGAGCGCCGCAATCTTCCGCAAAGCCTGGGACATCATCCGCGCCTGCAGTCCTACATACTGCGCCCCCATTTCACCCTCGATTTCGGCGCGGGGAGTGAGCGCAGCGACCGAGTCAACGACCACGATCGAGATCGCGCCCGAGCGCACCAAGCTTTCCAAGATGTTCAACGCTTCTTCGCCGTTATCCGGCTGAGAGATCAGGAGTTCTGCGGTTTTGACGCCTATTTTTTTGGCGTACTCCGGATCGAGGGCATGCTCTGCGTCGATAAATGCGACCTTACCGCCCTGTTTCTGGGCTTCGGCTACGGCATGCAGCGCCAGCGTCGTCTTACCAGAGCTTTCCGGGCCAAAAATCTCGACAATCCTCCCGCGTGGCAGACCGCCTACTCCCAGAGCGAGGTCCAGCGAGAACGAACCGGAAGGAATGACCGCCACATCGACTCTCCGCACCTCGCCTAAGCGCATCACCGCCTCCTCGCCATATTTCTCGCGCAACGTCGCTAAGAGTGAACTTAATTCGTCTCTCTTTTCCTCATTTTTGGGTTCTTTGATTTTGGCCATTATTGATTAGTTGGTTGATATATGACTCGTTTTACGACTTTAGTTTCGCGACCGAGAAAGCGTTTTACGTCAAATTCAATTGTGTTCGGCCCTCGTTCTAATAATACGTCCTTTTCGAACGAGCCGTCGTCGGCCGGGTAAACCACCTCGCTGTTTATAGTAATTTGATCACCGGGTTTAACTTTCCCAGTAACGTGAAGCGGATTCACCACGGTTGTCTCCGGCACATTTACCGTTATTTGGGGGGCGCCGATAATATCGTTGAAACGGAAGGCAAGAACGCCGATAAGCAGGATGATTATTGCAGCCGCGGCTACCAGTCCGCGGTTTTTGTTTAACGACTTTAGGGCAAAACGGTTTACGGGCAGGTTGTCTTTTTTGCCGGAACTGGGGAGATCGGTCGAGGCGCCGTAACTTTGCAGCAACACGTCCGGGTCCACCTCCAGGGCAGAGGCGATTTTAATCAGATAGCCGCGGATGTACGGTTTGGAAGGTAGTCCGCGGTATTCGCCCTCGAGAAGCGAGTTTATAAACCTGCGCGGGATGTTGGTACTCAAAGCGAGTTTGTCAGCCGAGGTCCCGCGCGCGGTTATCAAATCTTTCAACAGTTCCGGTAGGGTCTTTTTATCACTCATCCTCGCTTCGTTCGATGAATATCTCGCGCGGTTTGGCTCCTTCGCCGGGGCCGACTACCCCCCGCGCCTCCATTATATCAAGCAAGCGCGCCGCCCGCGCGTAGCCGACTTTGAGTCTCCGTTGCAGTAGCGATGCCGAAGCCTTACCGGCGCTTTTTACCACCCCCACCGCCTCGTCATACAACTCGTCATCGTCACCGCCCTCGGGGTCAAATTGACCCGGCTCGCGGTTTAGAACCGCCTCCACTTTTTCGCTAAGCCCATTACCGCCGGTTGTTGAGTTCTTTTCGTGGATGAAGTCAATAACTTTACTCGTTTCGTCTTCGCTCACGTACGCTCCCTGGATTCTTTTTGGTTTAGAGAGCTCTCCGGAAATAAAGAGCATATCTCCGCCGCCCAGGAGTTTTTCTGCGCCAGCGGCATCGAGGATGGTGCGCGAGTCAACCTGACTTGCAACCTGTAATGCCACTCTGGCCGTGATATTCGCTTTGATTAATCCAGTGATCACTTCTACCGACGGCCGCTGGGTCGAGACCACTAAATGTATTCCTGTTGCGCGCGCCATCTGCGCCAGCCGCACGATGTAACTTTCAATCTCCCGGCCGAAGGCCGCCATTAAGTCAGCCAATTCGTCGATTACGATCACTAGATAGGGCATTGGTTCGTCGCGGTGTTTTTCGTTGTAGGACTCGATATCACGCTTGCCCGCTTCAAGCAAAGTTTGGTATCTGCGTTCCATCTCTTCGACGGCGAAGCGCAGTGCCGAGATTGCCCTCTTACCCTCGGTTATGACCGGAGTGGCAAGGTGGGGGATGCCGTCATAAATCGACAACTCTACTCGTTTGGGGTCGATTAGAATCAGCCGCAAAGTTTCGGGTGAGTTTTTATAAAGGAGCGAAATAAGCAAAGCATGGATCATTACCGATTTGCCGCTGCCAGTTGCCCCCGCAACTAGAATGTGCGGCATTTTGGATAAATTGGCGAAGATGGGCTCGCCCGACACATCCCGGCCGAGGGGGAAGGTCAGTGCCGCGGAACCGCCGAATTCGGGGTAACCCAATAAACTTCCCAGTCGCACAATGCTCGCGACTTTATTCGGTATTTCTATTCCCACCAGGGATTTTCCGGGGATCGGCGCTTCGATCCGGATGGGATGAGCCGCAAGCGCAAGCGACAAGTCTTGGTTCAGCGCGGTTATCCGCGAGAGCTTCACCCCCTCGGCCGGTTTCAAGGTATAACGTGTTACTTTCGGCCCGATGGTTATTTCGCCCATTTCGACCGGAATGCCGAAACTCTCCAGTGTGCGCTTGATAATATTCGCGTTCGCCCTAAGATCGCCCACGGTCGGTTTCTCGCTGGATGATTTTAGGAGGTCGAGCGGCGGGGAAACATATGTGCTGGATTTGTACGGCGCAACTTTCGGTAGCTTAACCTCATCCGGCCTTGCTTCTTTTTTACTTTCCCTTACCTCTTGTGCGGGCTGGGCTTTTTCAGTCGGAGATTCAGCTGGAATAATTACGGTCGGCAGTTCAACCTGTTTTGCCTTGTCCCCCTCTTTCTCTTCGATCTCCTCAACTTTCCTGATGGCGATCCTTATCGGCGTGTTCAGGGTAACGAGGATTGCGGCTACGGCGACGGTGAGATTAACCACCAGCGATGCCCAGTAGCCGAAGAATACTTGTATCCCCCCCAAAAAACTCCCGGATAGTCCGGCCTTGCCGGGATAGAGAATGTCCAGTGTTCCCAGGCCGGCTAGGACGAAAAGCGTTGCGCCCAGGAAAGTCATTCCAACAAACTTCGGCCGCTCGCTTTTAGTCAGAAAATTGGCTGCGACAAGCACCAAAGTTACGGGAATTAAATAATAACCCCACCCCAAGAGAGTAAATAAAACATCGAAAGTGAATTTTCCGGCCGGACCCGCGTAACCAAAGCTCCCTAAAAGCAGGATTGCAGAAATACCGAGAAATGCTATCGCAAGCACGCTTAGTTTGGTTTCGGGGTGGAGGCGCGGTTCGCCTGCGGCCTCACGTCCGCGCTTCCCGCGGTTTTTCCTGGCCATATTTACATCATTACTTTACCCCGTTGGGGGCAAGATTACCAAGTATTTATTTGTTAAGATTAGAATGAATGAAACCCCTGGTTAGCCCCAAACGTATTCCATCATCCTACGCAAAGAAAATACTGGTTGTTTTCGACTTGGATGGCACGCTTACAGAGAGCAAAGCGCCGATGGATGCCGAAATGGCTACCCTATTTGTCAATCTTCTTAGAAAAAAACGCGTGGCGGTTATCGGCGGAGGCAGATACACTCTATTCAAAGAGCAACTTATTGCTCCGCTGGAGGGACATCCGCGGGAACTTTTTAGAAACCTGTTCTTATTCCCGACCACCTCGACAGCGTTTTACCGCTACCACCATGGCTGGAAAAATGTTTATATCCACCGTTTCTATAGCGGTGAACGGGCGAAGATAAAGAGGGCTTTCCGTGAGGTGTTAAGAGAGGCCGGCTACACGCCGCCCCAAAAAGTTTACGGCAAGATTATCGAAGACCGCGGTACGCAGGTTACGTTCTCTGCTCTTGGTCAGGATATTGTTGCCAGGTTGGGCGTAAAGGAAGGCGTGCGCCGCAAAGAAGAGTGGCGCCGAAAATATACGCCGTTAAAAATGAAGATTGCGAGGTTGCTTGCAAAGCGTTTACCTAACCTAGAGGTGCGCGCGGCCGGATTCACGTCGATCGATGTCACCAAGAAAGGCATTGATAAATCCTACGGTCTGCGGCAGATTGAAAAATACATGCACGTGCCGATTAAAGAAATGCTTTTCGTGGGCGACGCTCTTTTTCGGGGCGGCAACGACTATGCCGCGAGACTGACCGGGGTAGATTGTGTTGCTGTTCGCGGGCCGGAGGATGCGAAAACCGTTATCCGCCGGCTTGTTGAGCCGCGCGTTCGTTGACAGCACATCTGTGGTTCCACTAATCTCTAGGTGCGATATGGCCGATACAAAGGATAAATTTGTTGGATCTGAAGGAATACTATTCGACGGCAAGGGAGTTGCTTCCGAGATAATTTCTTTTATGCGCGCCGATACCAGTCGCCGTTACAAGGTGATCATCGGCACCGACTCCGAACTTTACGAGCACACCAAAGCCGACTTTGTAACTGCGGTTGTCGTGCACCGCATCGGGAACGGGGGCCGGTACTTCTGGCGTCGGGTGGAATTGGACAATTTTCATACCTTGCGTGACCGCATTACCCGCGAAGTGACGCTCTCACTGGATATTGCTAAGAATATTTTAAACTACCTCAAGGAATTGGACGCGCCTAGTTTTGACTTTGAGATTCACGTGGATGTAGGTGAAAACGGTAAGACCAAGGTGATGATTCAAGAACTTTTGGGAATGATTCGGGCGAACAACTTCGAGGCCAGGACCAAACCAGAATCCTACGCCGCCTCCTCTGTTGCGGATCGCCATACCGGTTAAAAATACATGGATTCTATGAGAGACGAGCTCGTCATCGACATCGAGACGAAAAATACTTTTGCCGACGTCGGCGGCAAAGACAACCTGCGCAATTTAGACGTTTCCTTCGTCGGGGTTTACTCGTACGTGCAGAACCGTTTGTTGAGCTTCCGCGATCACCAACTGAAAGAGCTGGAAGAAATTTTAAAGAACGCGCGGCGCATCGTCGGTTTCTCGGTGAACCGGTTCGATATACCAGTACTCGAGAAATATTTCGAGTTCAATATAAAAGCCTTGCCGGTCTTGGACCTGCTGGACGAAATTGAACTTGCAACGGGACACCGCATCAGCCTGGACTTGCTTGCCAAAGCCAACATCGGCACCGGCAAAACCAATCATTCCCTGGACGCAATCGCTTTTTATAGTTCTGGCGACTGGGAATCGCTCGAAAAATATTGCTTAAACGACGTGGCGATTACTCGAGATTTGTACGAATTGGCCAAGAAACAGGGTTATTTGATGGTACCGGAACGTAATTCAAACGGAGCGATGACCAAAACATACCTTGACCCGACCAGGTTATTTTTCGAAGATACAAACACGTTATTTTAGTTTTTGAGTAAAATGGAACGCATCTATTTGGATTACGCTGCTTCAACGCCGGTCCACTCCGAGGTGAAAAAGGCGATCATGCCGTACTTGGACGAAAAATTCGGCAACGCCGGGTCGCTGCATTCTTTCGGGCGGGACGCGATGGCGGCGCTTGATGCGGCGAGAGAATCAATCGCCGGAGTTTTGGGCGCGAAGTTTCACGAAGTTATTTTTACCAGTTCGGCTACCGAGGCTAACAACTTAGTTCTCCGCGGGATTGTGAGAAAGCTGAATGCGGACAAAGGTAAATTTATCAAACCGCCCTGCCGCATTATCACTACTCCGATCGAGCATGAATCGGTTGATTCGACGCTGAGTGACCTGGAGGCCGAGGGTATAGATGGCGTGCGTTTGCCGGTGTCGCGCGAGGGACTTATTGATGTTGCAGCGCTAAAGAAATCACTTACGCCCCAGACCGTTCTCGTTTCAGTGATTTACGGGTCAAATGTTGTTGGTACTATCCAGCCGATTCGCGAGATTGCGGATGTTGTAAGGGAGTACCGCAAGAAAATCGGCGGGCCGTATCCGTTTTTTCACACCGACGCCGCGCAAGCGCTGCAATTTCTGGAAATGAGCGTCAACAAGCTCGGAGTTGATTTGATGACCTTGTCCAGTCAAAAAATCTACGCCCCTAAAGGATCCGGCGCTCTCTATATTTCAGAAAATGCGTTACCGTTCGTCTCTCCGGTTATAACGGGCGGCAGCCAAGAATTCGGCCTGCGCGCCGCGACGGAGAATATTCCCGCGATCGTTGGTTTCGGCAAAGCAGCGGAACTAATTTGCATTAACAAGGAAAGCGAAATGGAGCGGATTACCGGTTTGCGCAATCGTCTTTGGCAAGGACTGAGGGGTCCTCATCCGGAGCTGGAGCTTAATGGGCCGGAGCCGGGGGAACGCCGTCTACCAAACAATCTTCATATCTATTTTCCAAATCATGATCTAGATGAACTGGTGGTCAAGTTCGATATGGCCGGGGTCGCCGTCTCAGTGGGGTCAGCCTGTTCAATGCGTTCGACCAGATCGTCTTACGTGGTAAAAGCGCTGGGTTTCGACGCCAAAAGGGCTTCACAAAGCCTGCGTTTTTCGTTAGGCCGCCCAACCACCGTTTCCGAGATTGACATCGCGATTTCACGAATCCTAAAATTGCTCTAATGGACAAAAAATTTGTGTTAACGGTCTTTGCCGCCGCTCTCGCGGGCGTGGTGGTGGGATCTTTGCTCGTAGCGCCCGCGGCTTCTGCCGGATTGTTGCAGGATCTATGGGGCAAGATATTCCCCGCGCCGTCCGCAAATACTCAAAACCTGACCGGGGAACAGAAAACAGTGTCTTATTCCCCGACCATTGATTATGAACAAGCTGTCGTCCGCGCGGTCGAGACGGCCTCGCCAAGCGTTGTTTCGATTATCATTTCTAAATATCTGCCAATTATCGCGCAGTGTCCCTATAACCCGTTTCAGGATTCACCGCCGGAGTTTAAGGATCTTTTCGGTAGCGGCGGGACGCAGTTTTATACCCAGTGTCAGAAGGGCTCTAAACTTCAGGAAGTGGGCGGCGGTAGCGGATTTGTCGTTTCCGCCGACGGGTTGATTTTGACCAACAAGCACGTGGTTGAGGACACCAAAGCCGAATACACCGTGCTCACCAATGACGGCAAAAAATATACTGCGAAAGTTCTGGCCCGTGACCCGGCGCAGGATTTGGCGATTGTGAAAATTGAGGCAACCGGGTTGCCGGTTACGACTCTTGGTGATTCGGATTCAATCAAACTTGGCCAGACGGCGATTGCGATTGGCAACGCCCTGGGCGAATTCAGGAATACGGTTTCAGTGGGAGTTGTTTCGGGGTTGGCGCGCACAATCACCGCCGGAGGTTTAAGTTCCGGATCAAGCGAGACGCTGGACAATGTTATCCAGACCGACGCAGCCATCAATCCCGGCAATTCCGGCGGTCCGCTTTTAAACTTGAAAGGCGAGGTAATCGGCATCGATACGGCAGTTGTATCCGGCGCACAGAATATCGGTTTTGCTATCCCAATCAACCGCGCGAAAAAGGACATCCGCTCGGTTGCTGCAAGCGGCACAATCAAATCGGCGTACCTGGGGGTGCGTTACGTTTTGGTCACTCCCGATTTAGCTAACTCGAATAAACTCTCGGTGGATTATGGTGCCCTGCTTAAAGGAGACCAGGGCGGAGCGGCGGTGCAGAGTGGTTCCCCGGCTGCCAAGGCCGGTCTGAAGGAAGGTGACATTATTTTAGAAGTCAACGGCACCAAAGTAGACGACGGCCATACATTGGGCTCGCTGATCCAACAGTATAATGTGGGTGATGTGATTACCCTTAAAGTGCAGCGAGGCGGCGACACACTCACGCTTTCAGTCACTCTTGCCGAGCGTACTACCTCTTAGTATACTCGTCTCGACAGGTATGAATTCTTTTAATCGCTTTACGATTAAAGCCCAAGAGGCTTTGCAGAATGCTCAGGATTTGGCCGCGGCCCAGAATCACGGCGAATTTCGGGCGTTGCATCTTTTAGCGGCGCTTGTCGCCGACCCCACTTCGTTGGTCCAGCCGCTTCTTACCCAAGCGGGTATTAACGTTGCCGACCTAGAAAAAGAAGTTGAACAGGAGTTGAAAAAACTGCCGAAAGTGTTTTCGGCGACTGCGGTTGGCCAGCTTTACCTTTCGCAGGAAGTGATGGCGGTCGTGGAACGCGCCAGCAAGATTGCCCAAGCAAGTCACGATGAGTTTATTTCCTGCGAGCACCTTTTATTGGGACTACTGGAGGTGGATTCTCCGGCGAAAATGTTATTGGACCGCTACGGCCTGCGTCGCGACACCGCACTGCGCTCTTTATCCCGTCTCAGGGGATCGGCGAGAGTAACCGATGACAGTCCAGAGGCAAAATTTCAGGTGCTGGAAAAATACGCGATTAATCTTACCGAGCGCGCCGCGCAGGGTAAACTGGATCCAGTAATCGGCCGCGACGAGGAACTGCGCCGGGTGATCCAGATTCTTTCGCGCCGCACCAAAAATAATCCGGTTTTAATCGGAGAGCCCGGCGTAGGCAAGACCGCGATTGTCGAGGGTTTGGCCCAAAAAATAGTTGCCGGCGAGGTACCAGAATCCTTAAAAGGTAGAGATATAGTGATGCTCGATTTGGGATCGGTTATCGCCGGGACAAAGTTCCGCGGCGAATTCGAAGACCGACTGAAGGCATTTATTAAAGAAGTCCAAAACTCGTCCGGCCGGATCATCCTTTTCATTGATGAAATACATATGATTGTTGGCGCGGGCGCGGCTGAAGGCGCGGTTGATGCATCCAATCTTTTGAAACCCGCTCTAGCCCGCGGCGAACTGCACGCGATCGGCGCGACAACAATGCGCGAGTACCAACGCTATATCGAAAAAGACGCCGCCTTGGAGCGCCGTTTCCAGCCAGTGGTCGTGGAGGAGCCATCAATCGAGGACTCAATTACCATCCTCCGCGGATTGAAAGAAAAATACGAATTGCACCACGGCCTGCGTATTTCGGATGAAGCGCTCGTCGCGGCCGTAAATCTTTCGGCGCGCTATATCACCGACCGTTTCCTGCCGGACAAGGCGGTAGATGTGATCGACGAGGCTTCGGCGATGCGCCGGTTGGAGTTTGAAAGTTTACCCCGCGACATTGATCAGGTTCGGCGCGAGGTAACCGCGCTCGAAATCGAGAAAGCCGCGCTTTCTAAGGAAACCAGCGAGAAGTCCAAGAAACGCGCTGTCGAGATAGACAAACGTCTATCGGAACTGCGCGATAAGGATACGGATTTGAGTGCAAACTGGCAGGCCGAAAAAATGGTGTTTGAGAAGCTGAATGCCCTACGAGGCAGAGTGGACAATCTTAAGCGCGAGAAAGAGCTGGCTGAGCGTGAAGGTAATTTGGAGCGGGTTGCCAAAATTTTGTACGGAGAATTACCAGCTGCGGTTAAAGAATACGAGTCTTATGACAAGAAATTCTTTTCGGCCGGGGTTAAGAAAACTAAGAAAGCCAAAGAGACAGTTGCCGCGAAAAAAGAATCTAAGTTTTTGAAAGGAGCGGTTGACGCCGAAGACGTCGCCCGGGTGATATCGCGCTGGACCTCAATACCCATAGCAAACATTTTGGAGTCCGAAGCGGAGAAACTGCGTCGGATCGAGGAGGTGTTGAAGGGGCGAGTAGTCGGCCAGAATGAAGCGATCAAGAGCGTCGCCTCCGCGTTGAGGCGAGCGCGCGCCGGGCTCGCGCCGCTCGACCGGCCACTTGCCTCATTTATGTTTTTGGGGCCCACGGGGGTCGGTAAAACCGAATTGGCGAGAGCTCTGGCTCAATTCATGTTCAGTGACGAGAAGGCATTGATCCGCGTCGATATGTCCGAGTACATGGAGCGGCACACTGTTTCTAAACTGATTGGTTCGCCGCCGGGATACGTCGGTTACGAGGAGGGCGGACAATTGACCGAAATAATCCGCCACCGGCCGTATTCGTTGATCCTCTTCGACGAAGTTGAAAAAGCCCACCCCGAAGTCTTCAATGTCTTGCTACAAGTTTTGGATAATGGTCGGCTCACCGACTCTAAGGGCAAGACAGTTAACTTCAGAAACTCAATCATCATCCTCACTTCGAACGTCGGGAGTGAATTCTTCCGTGAATTATCCAGAGTTGGTTTTGCGGCTTCGGACGCCGAAGAAGCTGAACGCAAGGGCGGGGAGTACGAAGCGAAAATTCAAGAATCATTGCGGGATCATTTCCGTCCCGAGTTCCTAAACCGTTTGGACGAAATAATCATCTTCAAACCGCTTACCAAAAAAGAGATTGAGGGCATTGTGGATATCCAGATAAAAGAAATGACCGAGCGATTGAAAGAACGGGGAATAGCGGTTACCGTCGACGCTTCCGCTAAGCGTTACATCGTCGAGCACGGGTTCGATCCACACTACGGCGCAAGGCCGATCAAGCGCCTGATCCAGCGCGCGGTTTTGGATAAACTGGCCGACAAAATAATCGGCGGGACTATCAAGGATGGCAGCAAGGTTCGCATCACTTCGGACGAAACCGACATTAAGGTTAGCGTTTAAAGGGCTTATTTTTGCCCTTTTGGTGCTCTTCGTTTACGAATACCCGGGGAGCATTCTTGCGGCGGTAGTGTTTGTTGCCGCCGCCGTGATTTTGTACCTCAAGCCGCGCCTGAATTTTTTTAAGTTTGCCGCGTCTTTTGTCGTGTTAATTCTCGCGCCATTTATCCTCCCGCCGCTTTTCGTCGGTCCGGTTGTGACCGCGGCCAGCTTGGGCGCTCTCTTTGTGCTTGTGACCGGCGTGAAAAATTTGATTCTGCTCCGGCGCGATAAGTGGTACGCGATCGCCCACGCCGTGATTCTCGCGATACCCGGCGCCGCTATTTTATCCGCCGAGCCATCGTTTTTTGCGGAAGTCGGCGTATTCATTCTGTTTTTCTTACTCTTCCGCGAGTTCTACCGCGTAATGAGTACACTTCAGGGTCCGCGCCTCGCCCTCGTCTCTGCCCTCCAGAGTTTTGTCGCTTTGCAGTTGTTGGGAGTCTTGTACCTCCTGCCGATCGGCTTCGGGGCTTCGACCATGCTTTTCGCGCTTGCTCTTACGATTTTCTCCGATATTTTCTTGCATCACATAAGCGGCCATCTTTCTAGGAGATTAATTCTAAGAGACAGCACTATATTTATATTTGTTGTTTTCGTGATTTTGGCATCCGCCAACTGGGGTCTGGCGTAGTTTAGTCCGTCTCCACCCCCGTCTTCCGGAAACTACGGAGCTCGGTTTAGCTTGGTCCCGCCCGAGGCGGGTAAACCGAGCGAGGCGTAGCGGGCTCTGACCGCTGGAGTCAGAGAACCGCGGTTCCGGAGGACGGGGTGGGACGGATAAAGAACTAATTCTCTTTGACAAGTTGTCTTACCGCGTCTTATCATTAACCAAGCAAAAGATCGCAAATGAAAAACCCATTTAACTATATTTTCTATGAATTACGGACCATTCACCGTGGTGGGCTTGGTGATTCTCGGGCTCGCCCTGGGTTACGCAGTAAGAGAGCTTTGGGGCACTAAACGCGCGGGTTCGCTCGAGCGAAAACTCAAGGAACAATCACTAAAAGCTGAGAACGAGGCTCAAGATATCCTCCTCCAAGCCAAAAAGAAGGCCGTCGCCCTTCTTGACGAGGCGCAGCGGGAGGAAAAAGATCGCAAATCCACACTGGAGCGCACCGAAGAGCGCCTACTAAAGCGCGAGGAAGAAATTTCTTCCGAGCGGGAGCGATTAGGCTCTCTATCCAAGGAGCTTGAGGCTAAATTCGCCGAGATAGAGAAAAATCAAGTTTCGCTTAAAGCCGAATTATCCAAAATAGCGGGGCTTTCGGCCGAAGAGGCTAAGCGCCGTCTGTTTGAGGAGGTTGAAGAGGGTCATAAAAACGAGCTTGCCCAGCTCACTCAAAAATTGATCCGCGAAGGGCGCGGGGAAGTGGAAAGGAAAAGTCTTGAGGTCATAACCGGTGCGATCCAGCGTTACTCCCGTTCCCACGTTTCGGAACTAACTACCTCTTCTTTTAACCTCCCTTCCGAGGATTTAAAGGGTAAAATCATCGGCCGGGAAGGGCGGAATATTCGCACGCTTGAGCGTCTAACTGGAGTGGAATTGATTGTTGATGAAACGCCGGAGACGATAATTATTTCCTCGTTTGATCCGCTACGCCGCGAGATTGCGCGGCTTGCACTAGAAAAGCTGGTTAAAGATGGGCGTATCCAGCCGGCCAAGATCGAGGAGAAAGTCGATGAGGCCAAAGCCGAAATCGAAAAACGAATGTATGAAATCGGCGAACAGGCGGCTTATGAAGTTGGAATATTCGATCTGCCGAAAGAAATCGTGCACCTTTTGGGTCGGCTGAATTTCCGGACCAGTTTCGGGCAGAATGTTCTAACCCATTCGATTGAAATGGCGCATATCGCCGGGATGATTGCTTCCGAGCTTGGTGCGAACGTCGAAGTCTCAAAGCGGGCGGCGCTCCTGCACGACATCGGTAAGGCCATCGACCATGAAGTGCAGGGAACGCATGTCGAACTGGGCCGCAAGATATTGAAGAAGTACGGAGTAAGCGAGGAGATTATTAAGGCAATGCAATCCCATCACGAAGAATATCCTTTTGAGACACCAGAGGCGTTTATTGTGGGGGCCGCCGATGTACTTTCGGCCGCGCGGCCCGGAGCGCGGAGAGGCACACTCGAGAATTACATCAAGCGCCTGGAGGATTTGGAAAAAATCGCCACTTCTTTCCCCGGCGTCAAGAATGCCTATGCTATCGCGGCTGGACGGGAACTTCGAGTGTTTGTGGTCCCAGAGCAGATTGATGACTTCCGTGCCCTGCAGCTTGCCCGCGATATTGCGGCCAGAATTGAATCAGACCTGAAATATCCAGGTGAAATCAAGGTAAATGTGATCCGGGAGATGCGGGCGGTGGAGTATGCCCGCTAAATTTGGACTGGTTTGCAGGACTTGACCGCGTTTTGCTAGAATAAATCTAGAGTTTTCGAGCCGGGGAGTGCCTATGGATAGCCGAAGCCCTAGGGCTCGGGCGAAAAAAGGTCGAAAAACCAAAGCAACGAAAGGATGAAGAAACCTGATTTAGTAGAAGCGGTGATGAAGGCTGCTGGGCTCGAGACGAAAAAGCAGGCCGAGATGGCTGTAGAGGGAGTTTTCGACACTATTGTTAAGTCTCTCGCCCGGGGAGAGGAGGTAGCGGTTGCGGGATTCGGAGTTTTCCGAGTGGCGAAGCGCGCTGCCCGCACCGGTATCAACCCCAAGACTGGCGCCAAAATCCAGATTCCGGCTAAGACCGCCCCGAAGTTCCGGGCCGGCAAGCTTCTCAAAGAAGCGGTAGCTTAATATTGGAATCAGTTGTTATGAAAATCCCCCGATATATATCGGGGGATTTTGTTTCCTTAACCTTCCTTTACTTCAGGCCGAGTGCCTTTCTCGCATCTTTCCCGACCTGCAGGAAAATATTATAGGCACTTTTTATATCGCTGATGCTTTTTTCGATTAAGTCCCGCGCTGTGGGCGGGGGAGTCGCTTTTTTGTCGGTGCCGGTATCCATAGTTGGATTTGCCTTGTCGCCCGTTGTTTGTTCCTGCACTGGTCTCAGGATCATGATTTCCGCCTGATCGTGTAACTTGACCGCGTCTTTAATTAAGCCGTCCGCTTTAGATAGCGAATTCTGGGCAAACCCTTTCTTAAGAAAACCGGCGTCCTGCAGTTTGGCGATATCTGAAGTTATTTTGTCCAGTCGCGTTCTCGCTGTCGCGGTTATCTCATCGGCGTAATAGAGCAACGTAAAAGTCACCATATTCTGCAGCTCATCATTGTATCCCCCGGCGCGGTAGGCTTTTAGATCTGAAGCTATGGTCTTCAGATCATCGAGGCTGGTCGCTTCTTTGATCTTCTGTTTTTCAGCGTCAAAGTAAGCGCTGTAAGTACCAAGTTCGGTAAGATAGTTATCCCGCAATTTCTGCTCCGGACTATCTTGGTCGAAATCTGGCAGTTTGCCCAATTTGTCTTTGGCGCTGGCTATTTCGTTATCTGAGAGGCCGGTTACTCCGTTTAATATGTCTTCTTGAGTCCGGAATTCTTTGGCGGCCTTGTCGGAAGCCGAGAGCGAGCTGTCGTCGCGGATGGTGTTTAGTTCATCCACCTTTTGATCGATGGAATTTACATCGCCCCCAGTCGAACCGGCTGCGACAGCCGGCTTAAGTAGGTTGGGGGCAACGATTATAGCTGCGAGTATCCCCAGCGAAGCATATGTTGCAAATCGGCGGATCATTTTGATATTTCTTTCAGCGCCGAATTGGCTTTCTCCGCGGCGGTGCTAAAAAGCTGCGCCTCCTGTATGTGGATGTCTATATCTTTCACTGCTGCATCAACGTCGTTTACCAGTGCCGCAGTTTCGGCGCCGGGCAGGCGGTTGCCGACAACCGGGCCAAACGTCTTGGGGACACTGATGAAAAGTGCAGCAATTATCGAGACTAAACCCACCGACAGGACAAAACCGACTCCCTCAGAAAGAGAATGTTTAAGGCCATAGAGCCCCCAGCCGTGTTTTTGCGGTCGGGGTGCGGCGAGAATTGCCGCCTTCGAGCGCGCGGCAAAATCCGCCGAGGGCTCGACTCTGCGCAGCTGTTCCAATACTCCTGTTATTTTGCGATCTTCGATCATAGTAAACTTTCTTTTAACCTCTTCATCGCGCGGTGCTGTATTAATTTCACCGCCCCCTCGCTTTTTCCAATGGCTTCGGCCACGTCACGCACCGGCAAATCATCCACGAAGCGCATGATAATCACATCCTGTTCCAGTGCTCCGAGCTTGCCAAGTGCCAGCATGACCTTGTCGTATTCGATCGCGGCATCGAGTTGTTGCCCCGGTCGGGGTTCTCCACTCTCCGGTTCGTCCGCATCTTCCAGCGAAATCTGGATTTGCGCGCCGCGGTAGTGGTCAACAATCGTGTTCCGGGCTATTTGGTATAACCAGCTCCCAAAAGAATAGCCGCGATAGGAATAGCGATCGATGCTTTCCCAAGCTTTTAAAAAAGTAAGATGGGTGATGTCCTCCGCTTCCTCACGCTGGCCCACTTTTATAAGGACGAACCGGTAGATTTTTGGCAAATAGTAGTCATAGAGCAGGCCAAAAGCGGAGGACTCACCCTCCTTTGCCCTTTCTACCAGTTTTTGCTCGCCCTCTAACATATAAAACGGGGATAGCCGCCTTACGGTTACGCCCCCATAAATCCTAGCGGCCGACGTTCTCTGCAGCCGGAGATTCTGTGGAATATGCCTCGAGATGAGGCGATAAAGTCACATATAAATAGAAAGCCGCCCCTAAGGTCAGGGCAATGAGGGCAAAACCCAATATTGGTTTCATTTTTACGATTTTAACAGAAATCGGCTAAAAAATGAAGCGGGCCGCAAGTGATTCTAGAGCGGGTGAGCGGAATTGAACCGCCGTCTCCACCTTGGAAGGGTGGCATAATAGCCGTTATACGACACCCGCAACGTTTAGATTTTACTGTTTTCCTGGAGGAAGGCCAGTCGGACCTTTTACGTACGGTTGTGAGGTCGGACCGTGGAAAATTTGATTGCCGGTTTGCGTGCTGGGTTGCGATACGGGCGGCGTTGCCGGGAAGCGGTTGCGGTAGTAAATGTAGCCCGTTATCGCAAGCAGGACTACTAAAATAATCGCCGTTAGTATTTTTTTATTCTGGTTCATTGCTTGAATTCATGATACCACGGTTTTGGTGCGCCCACGAGGAATCGAACCTCGATTACGGGATCCGCAATCCCGTGTCCTATCCGTTGAACGATGGGCGCCACTGTTAACTCAAGTTGATTCTAACGATCAAACCCGGATTTCGCAATCGTTATCGAAAGGTCACCTTACGCACGCGCATCTTGGCCTCCACCGTTTTTACGGCCAACTCCATCGCCGCTTCGCGCGGACTTTTGCCGTTCTTCGCACTCGCTCTCATTACGTTTTTTGTCGCAGTCCGGATTTTGCGCTCCACTGTATCAAACATCCGTTTCGGGTTGTATCCACGGTACTCAGCATAGGACGAGATGACCCCACCGGCATTAGCAACGAAATCCGGCACGATCAATGTTCCTCTTTTGAACAGTTCGTTTTCAATGTTTTCGCGCATCGGGATATTGCCGCCCTCGACGATGATCTTGGCGCTGATGCTATTTTTATTCGTATCGTTTATGACGTCAGTGACCGAAGCGGGGATGAGGATATCAACCCGGGTTTTCCAAAACTGCTCCGGCGCTATCTTCTTTACGCCCGACAAACCGGAGAGCGGCTGGCGTTCGCTTATCAATTTCTCCATCTCCTTACGATCAAACCCGTTTTCGGATAGCACGGCGCCACTCTGGTCAGCAAGGGCGATAGCTTTAGCCCCCATGTCATCCAGGAATCTGTAGGTGAAACTACCTACGTTACCGAAGCCATGTATCGCTACAGTTGCGCCTTTTATTGGGATCCCCGCGATTTCGGCTGCGACGGATGCGGCCTGCGCAACGCCAAAACCAGTCGAACCGAACTCGTGAGGGATACCGCACTTCTCACCCTTGTTTCCGAAAAGTTTCATGCATAAGTTCGCCGGTTTGCCGGTGGCCGTCCGCCAGTTGCCGGTTGCCTCGACAAACCATTGCATCTCTCGCTCGCCGGTGCCGACGTCCGGCCCGGCGATGTACTT
>DAIDBC010000011.1 GCA_027310265.1 Candidatus Colwelliibacteriota bacterium | reverse complement strand
GCTAAGCAGGTTCTCTCTTTGGGATAGGAATGAAGTCTATGTCTTGGAAAAAGAAATCAGCGGTCAGTCAGGAAAAAATCAAGGTGCAGGAACTTCTGAACGACACTGACAACCGCGTAGACAGCTGGCTTGAGACCGCAGAAAGGATCATCAAGTTTTCCGAGAAAGCCAAAACGACATACGAGGCAAACGACGACATTCAGGCCAAGAAGATCATACTCTCTGCCATCGGTTCGAACCTGCTCTTAAAGGACAAAAAGCTAAGTATTAACACGGATTCCGCGCTTCTGCCCATGATTCTCGTCTCGTCTTCGGTAAATCAAAAATCAGAACGGTTAGAACCTGTCGGGAGTAGCGTAAATAAAGGGAAAACGGACGCTTTCACGTCCGTTCGTCCCACATGGCTCCGCGGGCAGGGCTCGAACCTGCAACCCACTCCTTAACAGGGAGTCGCTCTACCATTGAGCTACCGCGGAATCTGGTAGATTATAGATGCTCCATGATAGATTAGTCCATATTTGCGCCTCAAGAGGACGTCTCGGGGTTCTGGTATAATATAGGAAATGAAAAAAGCGATATTGGTAATCCTGCTTGCGGCAGCGCTTGTCGTCTGGCTGGCTTCATTTGCTTTCGCCAAAGAGGTTACACCCGCCCAATCGTTGTCCGTTGCGGCGGTCAGCCTTAGCGACTTGGGTGTCCCAAATCCCGGTCTTCTACCCACCAATCCGTTCTACTTCGTCAAAGAATGGGGTCGCGCCTTGCGGCAGCTTATAACTTCCGATCCGGTCAAAAAGGCCCAGTTGGAGTTGAACGTTGCCACTGAAAAAGCGGCGGAGTTGAAACGGGTGGTGGACTTAAACCCATCCAATACCGACGCCTTAAACCGCGCTCTCGATAACTACGAAAGCGGCGTACAGGGGATAACCGGCGATTTGGAAAGAATAGACATAAACGCCGAAAATGCCGGCCAGCTTATGAGCGACGTTGCTTCGCAAGCACTGAAGTACCAGGAACTTCTGGAGGAGCTGAAAGCCTCGCGCTCCGACGCTGCGGATAAGATTGAAAAAATCCAGGCCGAAATCGACAAACTGATGCAGGAATTAATCGCAAAAGATACCACCCCCGGAAAGTTTAGAGATCTTTTGAATAACGCGATAAATTTTCAAAAGGACGATTTGGGCCGCGAACTGAAGGCATTGCCATTTCTGGATCGGCTTTCGGAAAGTTCCGACAGTCTGGACATACGCAGCGAAATTGAGCGAGTTAAAGACGATGAGATCCTGCGTTTCGAGGGCAGACTGGGTGCCGACGGGCTTACACCCGATGCAATAACCAAAATTTTGGGACAGCTGCCGATGGCCGACGAAGCAAAGTTAAAAGTCATTGATGACCTGCGCGATTATATTAACAACGCAGCGATCGGTATGAAATTGGACGCGGCGAGAGCGGATCTTGTTGATAAGTTATCGTCCAGTTCAGAAATTACCGCCCCGGATGTCCAAGACTTGATCGGCAAAACGAACAAGCTCGTTGCAGACGCGGAGGGTACGATTCGGGCGCAGGGAACCGGCTATAAAGTTCCATCAGAGGTTAAAAGTTTGATGGACAACGCCAAATCGCTTTTGGATAAAGCGAATGCAGATTTGCAAGCCGAACGTTACGGTGCGGCTTTCGGTGAGGCGAACGCTGCCTTGCGTCTTATGACCAACGTTATCCGCAACTTATCGCCGCAAGAGACCTCAGCCCAAGGCGTTGCCGACTTGAGCGATGAACTCTCTAATCTTGAGAAATCAGCGGACGAGCAGGGGCTAGTCAAGGAAAGCAATCCTAAACTATTTACTCTTTTCGATCAGGTGCAGACCGTGCTCTTGGGTAAACCCTCTCCAGCCGACCTACAGAATGTCGAAGTTATGATCGCGGAGGCTAAGACGGCCTTAGGGCGGTCCGAGGGCGGCTCGCCGTCAATGTTGATACCCGTGCCGGGAGCCGAGAGCCTCGGGTCCAACCAAGTTAAGGGCAATGCCCCGGAAAACAAGCCCGAATTGTGCACCGAGGACTACGAACCGGTCTGTGGTGTCAACGGCAGCACTTATTCCAACAAGTGCTTTGCAGGTGAGGCCGGTGTGGTAGTAAATTATAAGGGCGAGTGTAAGGTCGAAAAGCAAACCAACCATTAAATATGGACGGTCAAAATACAAGTTTCGTAAATAAAAAATATATATACATCGGGGTCGCGGTGGTTGTGGTGGTAGTTCTCGGCGTAGTTGCGCTGGTTACTTTACCGCTTAGTAATCTGCCCATTGTCGGCAATCTCGGTGGTGGCAACGCGGCGCCGGGCACGACTTCCGGAACGGGTGCATCCCCGTCTTCCGGGCAAACTGCGCCTCCGAAATATGTGCCCCACGACGGCGTGATTTCGCAGGTAGTTATGCCGATTGAGAAACAGGCCGACTATGTAGTTGATATCACAACGGCCGGCTTCAGCCCGCAGGAGATCGATGTCGTTTCCGGCCAGTCAGTTCTTTGGACCAATCGCGACAGAGCGCAACATTGGATCATCGCCTCCGCGGCGAACCCATACCCCGAAAAGGGAACTTGCGGCAGTGCGCTAAACTCCTGTCGCGGACTCAAATTAGGTGAAAATTTCCGTCTTACTTTTAAGGACACCGGAACCTGGAATTATTACGACAAGTTGAATCCCAAGTTTACGGGCCTAGTTGTGGTCAAATAGAATTTATGTCCGGCAACAAGTTCACGGTCTTAGTTTTAGCAGCTTCGCTTTTAATCGGCCCATCGTTCTTAGGGGGCGTGGATCTACTCGCGCGGCATTTCTGCACCTTAAACACTGGAGGACTCTGCGGATTGCTGCAGGGTATGGCGGCGTCGCTTAATCACCTAGGTTCGATTCATGCGCTTTTTGTTTTCTTAGCGCCGTCGGTATTCGCCGCGCTTATTTTCCTGTTTCTGTCTTACCGTCACCACAGCGAGTCGTCGCTTTATACCGTGCGGCGTTATACCCCACCCGTGCCGGCAGTTTGCGTAACGGTTCCCGAAGAACGATTTTGGCTGACTCTCAAAACCAACAGTCCAAACAACACCCGCTAACTTACTTCACCCGGATCATCGGCGGAGTAATTCAGGCGGGTGTTTTTAATCCGCAAAAATATAACAGGTAGAAGACAAACTAAAATGGAAAATGGCATTCTAAAAAAGAGACTTTTTTGGCTGGTTGCCGTAGGTACATTGGTTATAGGAGCAGGATTGTACTTCGGTTCGCCAGCAGGTGCATCGCTTATCGCGGCAATTTCAGACCACGGCAAGTTTTTCCTACCCATCTTGGTTGCCGCGGCGCTTACTGAAAGCCTCAATCCTTGCGCCTATTCGGTGTTGCTTCTCACAATCGCGTTCCTGTTCAGTTTGGGTCGGTTGCGGTCAGATATCCTCAGGGTTGGTGCGGTTTACATCCTCGCGATATTCCTGGTCTATATCGGCATCGGCTTGGGTGCGCTTCAGGCTTTGAGTATCTTCAACGTGCCGCACTTTGTGGCTAAAGCCGGGGCGATAGTAATCATCATTTTGGGAGCGATAAACCTAATCAATACTTTTTTCCCGAAGTTCCCCTTAAAACTTTCGATTCCGCAATCGGCGCACAAAGCAATGGCCGTTTTGATGGAGAAGGCGTCGCTTCCCACCGCTTTTGCCTTGGGGGCGCTGGTGGGTCTTAGTGAATTTCCGTGCACCGGTGGGCCGTACATAGTGGTTTTGGGGATGTTGCACGATCAGGCACTACATTCGGCCGGGCTGATGTACCTGCTCCTGTTCAATCTCATCTTCGTTGCGCCACTTATCGTTTTTCTTGCGATTACAAGCGAAAAGAGTCTGCTGGAAAAAGTGCAGGAGTGGAAAAAATCAGAGATCAGTAATATGCGCTTCTGGAGCGGCGTAGTTATGGTCGTTCTGGGGATTATCATTCTTGCTCTTTAAGCGCTAGAATTAAGAAAATAAAAACAACAAAATGGAACAGATTAAGGATTACGAGACGTTGGTTAAAAGAGTGGAGGCCATGAAAAAGTCCGGCACAGTCGATCTTTCGACTGAGGAGGACTTGAGCATAGCAATAATGAACCTGGTAAGTCTCGAAGAGCATTTCTTTTTCACCGCATCCAAAACCGGCAAGGATGAATATTTTGACCTGATGGGCCAGGTGCGCGAGGTTAGAAAGTCCCTACTAGGGCGGATGATAGACAAACACGAGGGCGAGACCTGGTGCATCTCGAAGCACCTCTTGGCGACCACGATGCGCCTAATTGAGGTGGGGACGAAACTCCGCTCTGACGGCAAAACAAAGGAAGCCAAAGAAACTTTCGAGTACGCTTACCAAATTTATTCGTTGTTCTGGGCGTTGAGACTGAAGCTGATCGACACAAAACAGTTGAAGGAAAAAGCCGGCGCCGAGCAGTCTTGGACACTGAAAGATATCGTCGATAAGTTAGTAGATTGCTGCGATGAGTAAAAGGTTGGCCGTAATAATTGTGCTTATTCTCGCGGTCGCGTTAGCGTTGGTGCTTTTGATTACCTACGCCCCTAAGGGATTCGGCGGTAAGGCGGGCGCCTTGGATGCTTTTGCGCAGTGCTTAAGCCAAAAAGGGGCGACGATGTACGGGGCGTATTGGTGCCCGCACTGCAAAAATGAAAAAGATGCTTTCGGCGACTCGTTTAAATATGTTAATTACGTTGAATGCACCGTTAAAACCAGCGAGTGTACCGCGAAAGGCATCGAAAGTTTCCCGACCTGGATTTTCCCAGACGGTAGGAGATTCGTAGGCGAACAGGGCCTTCCTGGTTTGTCTAAAGAGAGTGGCTGCACGTTGCCCGCTGGCTATGGCGAAAAATAGTTTAGGGTTTGGGGTTTAGCCAATAGGGTATAGGGTGGTACAATAGTCGGCGATATGGATGTCTTTGTGATCGCTATCGCGCTTGCGCTTTTGGTCGGGTTCTTCGCCTTAATTTATGCCGCGTTGCGTCGGCAAATCAAAGAAAAGGGCAGTGAGCAGTCTTTTGTACTGTTGCAAAACCAGTTGAACGAAGTTACGCGCACGCTGGACAACAAGCTCGCGGAGTCTACTCGGCTCATCCAGAACCAATTCGGCGAGAGTGCGAGAATAATCAAAGATATTACCCAAGAACTTACCAAGGTAAGCGAGGGACACAAGCAGGTGCTTTCCATCACTGAGCAACTGCACGCACTGCAGGATATTCTTAAGAATACCAAACAGCGCGGAATGCTGGGCGAATACTCACTGGAAGTAATTCTGCAGAACTTTTTTCCCCAGAATTACGAACGGCAGTACAAATTCAAAAACGGCGATATTGTTGATTTTGTCATTCGGGTCAAAAACAAACTGATCCCGATTGATTCCAAGTTCAGCCTGGAGAATTATCAGCGCATTTTGGAAGCCAAAACCGATGCCGAACGGAGCGAGTACGAAAGCGCGTTTAAGGCCGACCTAAAAAACCGCATTGACGAGACATCTAAATACGTGCGGCCGGACGAAGGGACGATGGATTTCGCCTTTATGTTCATCCCGGCGGAGGCGATTTACTACGATCTTCTGATTAACCGGCTGGGCGCGATTAAGTCCAACACCCGTGACCTTATCGAATACGCGATGGGCGAAAAACACGTGGTTGTGGTTTCACCGACCTCGTTTTTGGCTTATCTTCAGACAGTATTGCAGGGGCTTAAAGCTCTGCAAATCGAAGAGTCGGCTAAGGGCATACGCAAACGGGTGGAAGAACTCGGTCGCCATCTGTCGAGTTATGAAACTTACATGAAGAAGCTCGGTTCGCATCTAGGGACTTCGGTCAACATGTATAACAGCGCTTATAAAGAGCTGGGCAAAATCGATAAAGACGTGTTGCGTATTACCGGCGAATCTATCGAGATTGAGCCCGCAGTTATCGAGGGACCCATGGAAGATGATGAAGAGGATGATGAGCGGTTACTTTAATCTATATTGACGATCGAAAATAGTTTGCATAATATGTGCCTGATATGAAGATACAACCGCTCTCCAACCATGTTTTCATCGAGCCGTTGGCCGATGAAAAGACGACTAAGTCCGGAATTGTGATCCCGGACACCGCCCTGGGGGAAAAACCGATCAAGGGCAAGGTGTTTGCCGTGGGTCCCGGCAAATTGAACGACAAAGGCGAACGGTCGCCGATGTCGGTCAAAACCGGCGACACGGTGATTTTTAAAAAATATGGTCCGGACGAGATCGAGGTCGACGGCAAGAAATATCTTGTGGGCGACGAAGACGACATCGTCGCAATTATAGGTTAATCACAACATGGCTAAACAAATTTTGTTCGATGAAAGAGCCCGCGAGGCGCTGAAACGCGGGATTGATAAACTAGCCGCGGCGGTGAGAGTCACGCTCGGTCCGCGTGGACGGGCGGTGATCATTGAGAAAGGCTACGGTGCGCCGCAGGTAACTTTCGACGGCGTTACGGTCGCGAAGGAAATCGAGTTGGAAGAGAAATATGAAAATCTTGGCGCGGAGTTTCTAAAGCAGGCCGCCGACAAGACCAATGATAATGTCGGTGACGGCACCACCACCGCGGTTGTGATTGCTCACGCGATGATCGAGGAGGGGGAGCGGCTAATCCGTGAAAAGGGATTTAATGTGATACGCCTTGCCGAGGAACTTAAAAAGCAAGGCGGTGAGATCGTTAAGGGGCTAGAAAAACAGAGTGAAGCGATTAACGATCATAAAAAAGTTGAAGAAGTTGCGACTCTTTCGGCAAAGGATGAGGAAATCGGCAAGTTGATCGCGACCGTGATGGGTAAGTCCGGCCGCGATGGCGTGGTAACGGTGGAGGACTCGAACACGGTCGGCAATTCCTACGAGATAGTGGAAGGAATGCAATTCGACCGCGGCTATGTCTCGCAATATATGGCGACTAACGCCGACAAGATGGAGGCGGCGTTGGAGGATCCTTATATATTGGTGACCGACCAAAAAATCTCGGCGATAAACGACATTTTGCCGCTGCTCGAGAAGCTTATTCAAAGCGGCAAGAAAGAATTAGTGATAGTTGCCGAAGAAATCGAAGGTGAGGCGCTCGCAACACTCATCGTCAATAAATTGCGCGGGGTTTTTAACGTGCTTGCGGTGAAGGCCCCCGGTTTCGGAGATCGGCGCAAGGAGATGCTGCAGGATATTGCTATCGTAACCGGGGCAGATTTCGTTTCCGAAGATCTGGGCAAGAAACTTACCGCGACCGATATAAACTCGCTGGGCCAGGCGCACCGCGTTGTGTCGAACAAAGACAACACGGTTATCGTCGGCGGCAAAGGCGACAAGGCCGAGATTGAAAAGCGTATCAATCAGATCAAAAATCAATTGGAGAAAAGTGATTCCGAATTCGACAAGGAAAAACTGAAGGAGCGTTTGGGCAAATTATCCGGCGGGGTGGCGGTTATCCGCGTCGGAGCACCGACTGAATCCGCGCAAAAAGAATTGAAGCAACGGGTTGAAGATGCGGTCGCGGCGACACGCGCAGCGATGGAGGAGGGGGTAATTCCCGGAGGCGGCGCCGCGTTGTTCAATACTTATTTGGAGCGAACCGAGAACGGCAAAGAGCCAACGACGCCCGTAGCGCAGGCCGCTTCCGCGATTATGAACCGTGCGCTCTTGTCGCCGCTTGGCGCCATTGCCGCGAACAGCGGCGAGTCAGCCGACAGAGTGATCGAAGATATGCGTGATCGAAAGGGAAAGGGTAAAGAGATGTGGACGGGGTTCAACGCCGTTACCAACAAAGTGGGTGACCTGAAATCAGCAGGCATCGTCGATCCACTTAAGGTAACCAAGACTGCCTTCTTGAACGCCCTTTCGGTTGCCGCCAATTACTTGACCATCGGCGCGGCGGTGACGGACGTTCCGAAGAAAGACGAAAAGAATCCTCCAATGCCGGGAGCGGGGGAAGATTACTAAAACAACAAAAATATAAAAACATGAGCAACTCTACAAAGATATCAATCGGTCTTGCGGCACTGGTCGTCGTTATTGCGTTATACGGTTTTGTCGCTTACAACCGTTTCGTTTCAGTAAACGAGGCGGTGGACAACCAATGGGCGCAGGTGCAAACCCAATACCAGCGTCGTTTCGACCTGATTCCCAACCTAGTGGAGTCGGTAAAAGGCGTGATGAAACAGGAGCAGAAAGTGTTCGGCGATATTGCCGATGCGCGCACCCGTTATGCGGGCGCATCCAATGTTGACGAAAAAGCCCAGGCCGCCAGCCAACTTGAAGGCGCAGTGGGCCGTTTGCTGGTAATAGTCGAAAATTACCCGCAGCTTAAGTCGTCCGAAAACGTGCAAACTCTGATGGCGCAGTTGGAAGGGACGGAAAACAGGGTTAGCGTCGAGCGCCAGCGCTTCAATGATGCGGTGCGCAGCCTAAACATTATGACCAAAAGTTTTCCCTCGAACGTAGTGGCCAAATTATTCGGATTCAAGGAGCGTCCATACTTTGAGGCTGCTCCGGCTGCGGCCAACGCTCCGCAAGTCCAGTTCTAGAGAACTACTAGAATGAAACGTGGCTTGGCGGCAATCATAATCGCGCTCGTTTTAGGCGCTCCGGTTGCCGCCCTAGCTTATACCAATCCCGGAAATCCGCGGGGTTTCGTAAATGATTTTGCCGGCGTGTTGAGTTCGTCAGAAAAATCCTCGCTGGAGTCGAAGTTATCAGACTTTGATTCCAAGACAGGCAACGAGATCGCGGTAGCGACCATTCAAAGTCTCGACGGGGACACGGTTGAGAACTTTGCGGTAAAACTTTTTCAGGACTGGAGTATAGGCAAAAAAGGCAAGGACAACGGAGTGCTTTTACTGGTTGCTGTGCAGGATCGCAATGTAAGGATTGAGGTAGGATACGGCTTGGAGGGCGTGCTCACCGATGCGCAGAGTTATTGGATAATCCAAAATATTATGTTGCCAGCATTCCGTGACGGAAAGTTTTATGACGGTATAAACGGAGCTGTGGACAAAGTAATTGCCGTAACGCAGGGTGAGACAATCCCCGGAGCCTCGACGACCAGCAGCACACCGAACGTTAATATCGACTGGTTTTGGTTCATTTTGGTCTTACCAGTTTGGCTCGCTAGCATTCTTGGCAGATCGAAATCGTGGTGGGCTGGTGGCGTGATCGGCGGAATAGTCGGCGTCGTTTTGGGGTTCATCTACGGTTTTCTGTATTTCGGCATTATCTCGATTGTGCTGCTAATCCCGCTGGGATTGCTTTTTGATTACTTCGTTTCCAAATCGTATGCGAAAGCCAAGTCAAGCGGTCGGATGCCGCCGTGGTGGATAGGCGGGGGTTGGGGCGGAAGAGGCGGTGGCGGCGGAGGTGGCTTCGGCGGTTTCGGCGGCGGGAGGTCGGGTGGCGGCGGCTCGAGCGGAAGCTGGTAGTTATTAACAATTTGTCGTTTTTCTTACGATCGTAAGAAAAACGACAGTTTGGGGATGACTTTTGGACCGTAGATCGGCTTTACTGTACGGGTTACGGTGGGTATTATTCGGTTGGATGGAGGCGTCGCATAGTGGTCTAGTGCGTCCGCTTGGAAAGCGGATATCCGCTAACACGGATCAGAGGTTCGAATCCTCTCGCCTCCGCCATGCAAGCGGTGATTTTAGCTGCGGGTGAGGGAACGAGGCTGCGGCCTCTTACCGACACCATCCCTAAATGCCTTATTAGGGTTGGCGGGAAGACCATTTTGGAACACATCTTTTCAGAGTTGCCCCGCGAGGTCCACGAAGCGGTGTTGGTGGTGGGCCACATGAAGGATCAGATTAAGAAAGAAATCGGCACCGACTTTGGCGGGCGGCGCGTCCGTTACGTTGAGCAGACTGACCGGTTGGGCACCGGGCATGCGCTTTCGATCTGCAAGAACGTTTTGGGCGAGGGGAGGTTTTTGGTGCTTATGGGCGATAATCTGTATTTCCGAAGGGACATCGAGAACTGTTTGCGCCATGATTTGTGTCTCTTGGCTCAACAAGTGGAATCGCCGGAAGGCTTGGGTGTTCTCAAAATCGAGGACGGGGTTCTGAAGGATATTATTGAAAGACCGAAGTTATCTGTGGGCACGCTGGTGAACTGCGGCCTCTACGTCCTGGACAAAAGAATTTTTGATTATCCGCTCGTCCCGATTGGTCCGAGTGAGTACGGACTGCCACAGACGATGGTCAAAATGTCGGTGCGTCATCCGATCAAGATCGAGAAGGCTAACTTCTGGCTCTCAATCAATACTATTCAGGATCTAAAGCGAGCCGATAAGTACCTAAAGAAGCTTTACTTGTAG